>CAYWHL010000022.1:0-19231 GCA_964457995.1 uncultured Methanoregula sp.
TGGTTGTCAGTGATGTCGTAAAGGACAAAAAAATTGTCGCAGGAGGCGGGGCTCCTGAGACTGAGCTCTCACTCCAGCTGCGGCGCTATGCATCATCCGTTGGAGGCCGTATCCAGCTTGCGATCGAGGCATTTGCATCTGCGCTCGAGATTATTCCGCGTTCTATTGCCGAGAATGCCGGGCTCGATCCCATCAACATGATAGTAGCGATCCGGGCTGCACATGAAGCCGGCAACAGAACATTCGGACTTGATGTCGACGAGGGTAAACCGGTTGATATGCTCAAGGCGGGCATCGTTGATCCCCTTCGGGTAAAGACGCAGGCAATAATGAGTGCTGCCGAGGCCGCGGTCATGATCCTGCGTATCGACGACGTCATCGCATCGTCAAAGGCAGCAGGGCCTGCCGGTGGTATGCCACCGGGCGGGATGGGCGGAATGCCACCGGGAATGGGGTGACTATTAGGTATGCAAACCACGAAAGCGGGACACCAGACAGAGAGGGGATTTGTATGAGTGTACTGGTAAAATTCATGCAATCAGGGACGTTCCATGCAGGGGAGTTCAAATCCATTGATCTCGACAAAATTTCCAAATTCGAGATAAGCCGCCAGCGCAATACCTGTGAACTTCTTGCCATCACCCCGGAAAACCCCCGACCGGGCACACCGTATATGATCGCGAGAAGGGACAACGAGTTTCAGTTACAGGCAATCTTAAAAGATCTCCAGCAGTTAAAACAGGAAAATAAGGATATTATCTACAACATAACCGATACCGAAGTCCATCTGTTAAAAAAATTATAGCCGGTTCTTTGGATCCGGTTCATTCTTTTTTCCGGAGATTTTCCACGGCAATGGAAAGAAGGATTGTTTTTGGGGTGCCGGGATCCAACCGGAACACTCATCCCAGGCGCGAAAAAATTCCGCACTATGGATGCCTTTATCTACCAAAAAAACATCAGGTCAGCTGAACCGGCTCCGAACCGGGCCGGAAGTGGCAAGGTGAAACAATGAGCAGGATAGCAGTGATCATGACCGATATGTTTCAGGATGTGGAATACCAGCAGCCCGCAGAAGATTTCCAAAAAGCGGGGCACGAGCTCGTGCACGTGGGGCTCAGGGCTGGATCGAAGGTAAAAGGAGAGCACGGGGCCATCGTAAAGATCGACAGGGCGGTCCGCGACGTCTCGGCAGATGACTTTGACGCCCTCCTCATTCCAGGCGGCTACTCTCCTGACAAACTCCGGATCGACCCCGACGCGGTCCGGTTCACAAAGGAGTTCTTTACTAAGAACAAGCCGGTCTTTGGGATCTGTCATGCGGCCCAGCTCCTCATCACGGCGCAGGTGCTGAAAGGCCGGCGCGTAACAGGCTGGATGTCGATCGTGCAGGACATCAGGAACGCCGGGGCGGAGTACGTGGACGCGGAGGTTGTCGTGGACAAAAACCTCGTCTCGAGCAGAAAGCCGGATGACATTCCCGCGTTTGTCCGTGAGGCGCTCGCGATGCTGGCAAAGCAGGGGTGAGGGATTCCCCGGCAGCCGGATGAAGGAACGATCATAACGTCTGGTCCGGATTCTCCACCCATTGCGAAAGAGCTCCCATTCGCTTGAAAGCTTCAAGCATCGGGAGGCCGATGCCTGAACGTCGGGCATTGCAGAAAAACCTCCACCGGTCCCTCAGCCTCGGTCTTCCCTTTCCTTCCCGCGAAAGGAGATAATTGAGTGTTTCCCGCTCTTTTTTCATCCATGAGAACCGTGCCAGCACGGATGTTGTATAGCGCTCATAATCCAGCAGGGAATCTGCAAAAATTCTTGCACATTCCAAAGAATGGACAATTCCTTTCCCGGTGAATGGCGATACGGTCCCGATTGATTCACCAATACCGACAATCACTTGGGATGTACCGTCTTTTCTGGTCCTTCTTTTGTAAAATGGTGTCGAATAATAGGGGGATGCGACACGGATAAGCCCGTGGCAGCTGCAGAGCGTGGTAAAGGAAAAACGCCCGTCCGAATCCCGGTAAAACCGTTCCAGGAGGCTGTCGAGCCGGCCAAAACCGATACCACCAACGCCTATATGATAGTGATTATTTCCGAGGGGAAAGATCCACAGGTAACCGAGTCCGGGTATCCGGTTCCCGTAGACCCCCGCCTCAAGTTGTCCGCTCCCGTGGGATTCCACGGCTACCCTGTGCTGCAGAGTCGGCAGCATCAGCTCAGACCTGCAGGGTGGCAGGAGAGCCCGGGTGATCCCGGACGCATCCACCACAATATCATAGTCCTCTGCCTTCTCCAGCCCGTGCTTCTGCCGTTTCAACCTGGTTCCCTGTGTGAGATCCCTTATAAGCCGGGGTTTGTCGATCGTGCAGAGGGGCGTCTTTGCCACAAGACCGTCAAAATTCATAGACGGCATAGGTTCTAAGAGGTACTCGGTGAGGTCGAGGCCGACATCCGTGAGGTATGTTTCGATACCTGTGGGCACACCCCACCCGCATGAGCGACATCTGCAGCGGGTGTCATGGTCCATGCCATCATAGACATCCGGTGTGATTCCCCTCTGCCCGAGAAGCCTCGCCAGGTACCCCCCGGCAATCCCGGCACCCGCAATCGCAACGTTCATAAAATCCCTCCAAACGCCATTAAAATGACGATAATCGCTACCGCATGTACCATAGATGCTCCGACCTGCTTCAGCATTAATTTGTTGGCTTTCAACTCGAAATCAGGAAAAATGGAGTACCTGGCACGGGTGCAGAGCTGATCAATTCCTGCCCCGAGGACCGTATTGATCCCTGCGATAATGGCTGTAGTAAAGACAAGAATATAGGCAAGCTCCATACTTCCAAGAATCCGGGCCAGGGGGTAGAGCATCAGGACAGATACAAGCAGGGTAATGATGCCGTACATAGTCGAGTGCGGCAGCCCCGGGTACCGTACGGAAGATGTGCATTTCCCGCCCAGGCGGTCGGAATGTGTGTCCCGGCGCATCATCGATACCACAAAACAGGTCACCGTCAGGCCATGGAGCAGCGACAGGATGAAGGCCAGCAGAGAGAAAATACCAGTCGCAGCATAAACGACTGTCACGGTAACCCCGACCACCAGCCAGGGAAAAATGTACCATTCGGTGAATGGCTGGTGACCCAGCGCGAAGCGGGGATGATTATACCCATAATCGAAAAAAAAGCCGAGTACAAACAGCAATGGAATTAATATCCGCTGCGTCGTAAGATACGCGGCAAGGACCACCACCAGGACTGTTATAATCGCAGACATCTTCCGGTATTCGCCAACGGTCGCCCACCCGTACACCAGGGGCCGGTCCCGCCCGGTCTCCCTGCTTTTCTCATGCCGGTCGATTTCCAGATCCATGATGTCATTCCAGATATGGCCATCAATGTGAACGAGAAGAGCTGCCACTCCCGCGATAACGAACAGGGTCCAGTCAGCGCCAGAAAACCCGACTTCCCGGAGGGTCACCACAAAACCGAGAAGAATAGCACACCCGGTAAATGGAATAAGCCCCTCAATGCGCAGGATACGCGGGAATGTACGAGGGTCGATGCTATCCACCCCATGGGTGTGATATCAGGAGTTCCGGGCATCGGATGCAATGCCTTGCCATGATGACCGCAAATTCCACACGCCCTGTCTTGTGAACATACGGTGAAATCACGCCGTCATCACTGCTTCCCGTCTCAGTCCTGACGCAATGTTCGACAGAGCCCATGGGATTTCCTCATAAAAGGTACTATCACCATTAATAAAAACGATTTATTTCCTTTGGCTGTGGAAAAGATTATAGTCCTGCTTTTCTGTGTTTTTGCTGGTGGAGGCAGAAGCGAACCGGTATCCTTCCTTTGGTAGGGTAAGCTCGAACCTTGCCCCTTTTCCTTCCTCTCCCGTTTCATCTATCGTGATACCGGTCATGGCAAGGATCTCGCGTGAAACATAGAGTCCGAGTTTTGTCTTTTTTCCGTACCCTTTCATAAAGATGGCTTTTTTCCGGTCACGGGGCACACCAGTCCCACTATTCTCGATGGCAAGGATCCCGGATTCCTGCTCGATCCGGAATGAGATCTTTATCTTGGAATTACTTTTCGCGTGCTCCTGTGCATTCTCCAGCAGATTAGCGAGAATATGTTCGAAAAGCGGGGGACTGAAGACCTCAAGACCTTCAATCGTCGGGTCAGTGTCTATTTTGAAAGACAGTGCAAGCAGAGAGGCATGCAGGATCACCTTATCCATTGAATACCACTGGGGCGATTGCATTCCCAGCTTTTCATATTCCCGCATCAGATCAATTGATTTTTCCATATTTCCCAGTTGATTGGTTATACTGGAGATAGTCGAACGGATCCCCTCCTGATTGTTAAGATCATTTTCAATGAGAGATACAAGACCCATGGATATGGCAATCTGGTTCTTGATATCAAGAAGCGTTATGTCAGAAAACAGGCTTAGCTTGGTATTTGCTATCCTGAGATCTTCCACCGCTTTCTTCCGCTCTTCGAGTTCCTGCCTGGCAATATCCCGCATCTTCCGGTATGCGGTCACCTGCCTGACAAGATCCGAAACGTCTTCGATAACAAGAATTGCATGAATCTCATCATTGAAACATACTGGTGTAACCGATCCTTTCTGGATCCGGAGAGTCCCGTCGGGAAGGGGTGAGGGAATAAGATGCGGGTGAAACTGGGAAGAAAAAAAGACGGGCGTACGCCCGTCGAACACCTCGGGAAACCGCGCGATAACAGAAGGATGATTGAGCAGAGGATACTGGTCAATAAGGTTTTTTCCTTCGATATCCTCTCTTTTTATACCGGTCCATTCCTCAAGGACCCGGTTCCAGAAACGGATCGATAAATCTTTTCGCAGAAGAATGAGACCGAATGGGATCTGATCAAACAAGGGGAGACACGCCGTAATTATAGTCGCACTTTTCATCGATAATCCCCCTAAGTGTACGCTCCCTGGATGCTTTCGATAAGATGCTCCAGAGACCCTACTTCGAGCAGTATAAGGATTTTTCCTTCTATGTCACTCGATTCTATCAGAAAGTGAGTCTGCGCAACAATGACCCAGTCGTCAGCTTCAATATTCCGACGTGTCCCCGTAACTGCTGACAGTTTTCCTTCGTAATATACCGGAAGGGAAAAAGAGAGATGTTGTGAAAGAATATTTGATATTGAGCCCATCACCGAGTTGATAATGATATTGCCCACTTCTTTTAAGGTTTCTGTACGGATGGCATCCATCTCGGGCCCTGGTTCATTCTCACCGGAAAGCAGCATGACAAGAGAGGCGGCGCTCTCAGGGGGGAATAAGATTGCGGTTACCCCGGAAAAATTTCCCTTGAACTCCAGCAGGACCGTTGACATTACTTCCTCTTCTAAGAGATTCCAGTTTGTATCTTCAAGTTCTTTGAACCGGACCACTGAGAGTTTCGGAACCCGGAGCCGGATATGAGAACCGGTCATATGATTCAGGAGGGACGCCGATTTTCCCACGCCAATGTTGATAGTTTCTGTAATTGCATCGAGCGATTCCTTATCGACATCCATCCGAATCACGACCTCTTAAGTGCATTCTGGATAGTTGAAATCATCTGTTTCTTATCTACCGGTTTATTCAGGAATGCAACGACACCAAGTTCCCTGCACCGCTTTTCAGTAGTCGTCTGGATGTCAGAAGTAAAGATAATAACCGGAATGGCGCGTTTTTGGACTTTCAGCTGTTCAAGCACCCAGTAACCGTCATATTCCGGCATGAGAAGGTCCGTGAGGATGAGATCCGGTTGTTCCTTTTCCACGTGTTCAATTCCCTCTTTTCCGTTTACGGCAAGAGTAACCTGGTATCCGTTTTCAGTCAGGATACCGGAAATAATCTTCCGCTGAAATAATGAATCATCAATCACCAGAATTTTTACCAAAATAAAACCACCTTTCAACAAATTATCCGATATATTTCTTATTGACGGTTAGACCCTCTATCATTTAAATTATATCGCCGGTTTCCCTCAAACCTTCCCGATAAATCCGGACTTTTTCTGCCGGTCTTCACCGGCATCTCTTCTTGCGAGGGGTAATGCGACTCGATCCGTTCGCCTTCCAGTGCGATTGGCAGAAGAGGAAAATGAAAGGAAAGGTTGTTCTTTGGGAGTTGGAGCAGGAGGCGCAGTGACAAGGCCGTACATCCATGTATATGCCAGCTGTTCATCACTGTAAGGCACCGGAAGGCTTTTCAAGGGTAAGGGTATACGAAAAACGATTCCCCAAAAATTCCTTTTCGATAAACCCGGCGGCACCGGCCAGTCTGCTGACTGTGTTGCGGGTCTGGAAATGGGGGTCCGGGAGGGTTTCTTCGACCACCAGGATGCCTCCGGGCTTAAGCGCTTCAAAGATATCCTGTAAGGCCGCTTCCCGGTCGGGGATCTCACCCAGCACGGTTACCAGCACGGCCCGGTCGAAGTGGTTGCGCTCAAGCTTGCCTTCCCCGACACCGATCCGGAGAAAACGGATGTTGGTGAGGTTTGCCTCACGAGCCCGTTCCTGTGCCTCGCGCAGCATCCCTTCCTGAATATCGATCGCGGTAACTTCGCCATGAGGGGCCACATTCTCAGCGATGGGTAGCGTGAGCCGGCCCGGGCCGCAGCCTGCATCCAGTACATTCATCCCGGGGCTGAGATCAAGCCGCTGGATCGTCCTCCATGTGCGTGCGCTCACGCCCCTGGTAAACGGGGTATCAAGAAAACCTTTCATCCATACGGGGCAGGGAATCGTGTACCGGCGGGATGCAAACCGCAACGCCAGGACGAGGATGATGGCCAGTGCAATGAGGACGATGAAGGGGTTACAAACCGGAGATCATACATTATCCTGTTCCGTCGTTATGAGATGATAAAGGATACCGTGACGCTTATTTTTTTTTGGGATAAGTACTCTTCCAGCCCCCATTCGCTAAAACAGGCAATACAGGATTGCTCCTCAATTATTCAGATCGCGAAAAATGGCAAATTATTGCACATGAAGGAGTCCCAATTTTTCCATTGTCTTCTCTGCCCACAGTCCCATTTCCCTTCGTCTTCGGAAGATAATTCCTGAACCATTTTACATAAAGATTTTAGTTAATCAGTCCAGATATCCTGTTTATTCCGGCGACTGACACCGGAGGGGAACCATGCTGAAAGGAATTAGTGATATCGCAGCTACATCGTTTGTCACACTCTATTGTCATGCCCTTGAGACCCTATCGGATGATCCCGTACTATCTGACCCGAAATCTGTTGAGATCACGACCGAACTGAATAAAATACTCTCCCTCTCGAAAAATACGCTGGACAGGATCCTTGTCTCCGGCACGCTGGACACGAAGCTCGTTGTCCATATCGCAATCCGTGCAAAAAAATACGATGACTATGCACGGGATTTCCTGAAGAGATTTCCGGACGGTGTTGTTGTCAATATTGGCTGCGGTCTCGATTCCCGGTTCCTGCGGATCGATAACGGCCGCGTGGTCTTTTATGATCTTGACCTGCCGGAGATAATAGCGATCAAAAAAGATTTTTTCAAAGAGACTGAGCGGTATCACCTGATCGCCTCCTCGGTACTGGATTCTGGCTGGATGGCACCTGTCCTACGGCACAAAGGGCCGTTCCTGTTCATGGCAGAAGGCGTGTTCATGTACCTGGACGAAAAGGAGGTCCGGTCGCTCGTACTGAAGATCCAGGAAACGTTCCGTGGCTCCGAACTGGTCTGTGAAGTGGTTAATTCACTCTGGCTCAGGCCCCTGTTAAAAAAAATGCTGGATTTCAAGATGCAGCGGGAGCTGCACCTGGGGAAGGATGCCACGTTCCGATCCGGTATCCGTGACGGACGGGAGATGGAACAATGGCATAGCGGAATACAGTTCCTTGACGAATGGAGTTATTTTGATTCTGAAGAAAAGAAACTGGGCTGGCTCAGACTATTGAAACATATTGAACTCATCCGAAAGACCCAGTGGACTGTCCATTACCGGCTGAACTGATATGAGCGGGCGCGGGGCGATGATATTCCTGACGCCCTGCCCGCAAGGATTTTTACAGCGGTCTGGTTTGCTGCCGGGCCAGTGTCAGGGCGGTGTGCAAAAACCTATTCAGCCGGCAGGGGGATCATTCCCTGAGGTGTCAAAAATGCAAACCGGGTTCGGGTGGATTGAGATAGACGGGGACAGGTACGAGCACGATATTGTGATCCATACGGATCATACGGTGACGAAACGGCAGAAGAAACTCTCAAAACCCTTCAAAGGCTCATATGGTCACACGCCACTCTCCGGCGAGGAACTCGCATTCCTCAAGAGAGAGAAGCCTAAGGTGGTCTATATTGGTACCGGCCAGTACGGGGACCTGCCCTTAACCCCGGATGCCCGGGCTGTGCTTGCAGAGTACAAGGCACGGATCAAACCTACCCCGGAGATCCTCCGGGATCTTGCCAAGGAGACCCGGAAGTTTACGGCAATCCTTCACGTGACCTGCTGATAACTGACCTGCGGGAAACGGGAGGGTTTTACGAGGGAAAAAACCGGCCTGTTCAGAATGGTTTGGACAGCGTCTGGCGAAGCTGATCGTAACATACAGGGTCGCAGGAGAAAAAAGAGCGGTTTTTGGTTATTGAAAATGCATATTGGATATAGGTGAGATTCGGAGTACGGGTATTATTATATATCTTCGTTATATTACTTCGTGGTGAATATTACCATGAAAACAGTGGATTATACTAAAAAAGTGGATGATACTGTAGAGAACCTGGAGATTTGCAAAAAGTATTGTGGATCTTGTCCGACATTCAAGGGAAGCAGACTTTCAGAATCACCACCCAATGCACTATTCTGCGCACGAGGAAAATCATCGATTCCATCAAAAGTAAAAACGATCAATTGCTATTGTCCGGCGTGTGAGATATTTACAAAATACGAGCTCATCGTCGGTTACTTCTGCGGTAAGTAATGAAGTAATAATTTATTTTTCCGATTTGGTTACTGTTGCGGGGACGGGGTGAAGACCCGCCGTGCCCGCTGTATTTATTGTCCCCTTACAATCACAGAACAACGAACCATGCCGCCAGCCGCTGATAAAACAATCCGCGACCAGATCTTCTGGCAATATGCAACGATCGGCCATCGTAATGAGCCCCTGTCAGCCAACAGTGATCCCTCTTTACAAAAAAAGCGACGGAATGAAAATTGCTATTCTTCGTTATATGCCTGCTTCAACCCTATTATGTCAATCTTATTCATCTGAAGCAGTGCCTTCATAACTCTTTTGGATTTTACCGCATCCACGTCATTCACCAATTCGCCTAAAACAACAGGAACAATCTGCCATGAAACGCCGAATTTGTCTTTCAGCCAGCCGCATTGTTGTTTCTCTCCTCTTTTTGAGAGTTACTCCCACAACTCGTCTACTTCTTCCTGCGTCCCGCAGTTCACGACAAATGATATGGCTGGTGAGAACGAAAATACCGGGCCGCCATTGAGGGCGATAAATTCCTGCCCTTCGATCAGGAACTTTGCGGTCATGACCGTCCCTTTCGCTCCCACTCCTGCCTCCCCATAGCGGGTAATGCTTACGATCTTTGAATTGTTAAAAACAGAGACGTAGAAATTCATCGCTTCTTTGGCCTGGTTGTCAAACCACAGGAATGGAGTGATTTTGTGCATACCGTTGTTCTCCACTTTATAAGAGTAAATCCGGATCAACCAGCATCATTGTGTTTACGAATTTTTTTCTCTCGCTTCGTTCTCTTCAATTCTTGCTTTGACGATTTTTTTGACAAGCGACGCCGGAAGTGGATTTTTTACCGGAAAATGGATGGTTGTCCCGGAAGTATCCCAGGGCTTAAGTTCGCTGCTGAATATTTCCATAACCGGTTTACTCACCACGTAAAAACTGCAATGGTTCCTGAATGCGGCAAAGAAGACCAATGGCCCGTGATATTTAAACAACGGAATCTGGAAGCTGATGACTTCTTCGGCCTTCGGCGCAGCGGCCCTGATTGTCCTGCGAAGCTTTTCAAGAACCGGCCGTGCCTCATCCGGGACACCAGCAAGGTACTCATCAACGTTTTTTGCTGGTTTTTTGTGTTGATCACGGTTCATAGTAATTTCCTGATCCCTCTTACACCTTCTCTACATCCTCAGACCTGCACTTTGGACAGACGGATTTCTTTCCCGTGCTTTTATAGACGTGGCCGCACCCGATGCACCGGTACTTGTACCATTTCAGTTCATCCACTTCAAGTCCTATGGGACCGCCAATGGAACACATGCTGCATCACCTCACATACCACCATATTGATATAACCAGAAAAACGTTGTCCAGCAGTTTTACGGACCAATTGCCGGGCAGTACAAAAAAATCAGAGACTGAAGTAGCTCCCGGTCAGGTTGCCGGAGTTCGAATACCCGCGTAGCTCCCAGTAACCCTTGTAGTTCGGATTGTCAGAAAGCTCGATCTCTTCAATCCACTTGATCCACTTGTATCCCCATTTATCCTCGGCAACCAGCTCGAAGGGATACCCCCGTTCAGCAGGCAGGGTGACGTTGTTCATCGCGTACGCCATGATGATATCGTTGTCAATGACGTAGCTGAGCGGGAATGAAGTTGTGTAACCGTCATGCGCATGGAAGATCACGGTGTTCGCCCGCGGGTCGACACCTGCTTCTATTATGAGATCGCGGACGAGCACGCCTTCCCAGAGCAGCGTGACATCCCAGCCTTCGACACAGAAAAGGGTGACAACCTTGGAGTAATGCTGGTGGTTGTCGAGGATGTCACGGTATGTCGAGACCTTTGTCGTTGTAGTAAGGCCGGTGACGGTAAGAAGGTAGTCAGACTCGTTGATATGCTGCGGACCGGCAATGGAGTTCTCACGGAAGTCGTTGATAGAGGAAAGGTCATCACCCTGGTAGGACCTGACTTCAATAGCAGCAAGTTGTTTTGTGTCGTTTGTGCGCTGGCCACGCTGGAGTGCCGGATTGACAAAAACAACAACAATGACGATGGCCACGACCGCGATTACCACCGTGATTATCAGTTTTGTGTGGGAGTTCATCGCAGGTTACCTGTCTTCCCGATTACATAAAAGTTGGGATAGGGGAAACACCCGACTACCTGTCGGAAAGATGCTCTTGTGCCTCTAGCACCCTTCCTCATCGGATACTGTCTTTCATGGGGAGGGGCAACTCCTCAATTTAGTGCCATATTCGCGGAATTTAAGCACCTGTTTTTTCGGAAAAACGCAGAGTGCGTCCCGTTTGGCTGGATTCGTCATGTTTAAGGCACAGAAATGTTCCCTAATAGCACCTTTTGGAGGGGCGATCGCTTCCTGGATTGGCTGAGGTAGGGGGAAATAGATGGAATGCCTGTTTTGCCCCTCCAATCTATGTTTGTATCCGATGGACACCGACGGAGGTGTATGACCATTGTCATGAATAAAGGGGGATTGGATATAATCGGATTGAAAGTGCATGAGGGGGGGGGGGAGTGCAGGAAGTCGGGAATTAATTGGACATATGGATTGAGAACAAAAAACTCTAAAAAAATTATCTCAAAATCATTTGGGAAATGGGGATTTTTATCAATAAGCTGTTGGGAAAATATACTTTTCCTTGCTTAAATCAATAATATCCCCGGCATTATCCAAAAGACCAGCGAGATAATTTTTTACCCATTCCTCATTCTCATATTCCTCGAACGGGCGGTATGACCCCTGTATTGTAGAATTCTCTTTATCAAATCGCAGCAATCCTATGGGAGATCCACCCTTTTGCACTAACTGATTCAATTCTTCAAGTGGATGCCTTCGTGAACTGAATACAAATTTTGTCTCATTTTCAAACCCGACAGCAATTGCGACAAGCCAGGCTTTTTTTGCTTCTGTAAGCATTTCATCTACCAAATCGGAAGTTTTTCTCATTTCTCACTCTAGCAGGGGATTGCAGGTCATCGCATAAATAATTCGTTAATGCAAACGACAAAAATGCGCGAAGGACTGTAGAGTTTTTCACCTGAAATCAGGAAGAGTAGTGATGCAGAACCGGGCATGTATCACAGGCCTGTGTGCACCAATCCATCACCCGATAAACACGGGAGCGGCTTCTGTCATCAGAAACCTGCTCTCCACCCAATCCCCTTTACCGTCGGAGACTCCCACTTCGCGGAGGGGAAATGAGGATTGTATATCTCCCCATTAAATCTTCCCTTTCCCGACTGCCGTTAATAGCATAATTCTTATAAGCCCCCTGCTCTTCACGCATGCGGATTGTTCGGGTCCGGCATTGACCGCAGGATGGCGATATTATTAATTACTTACCTGCCGATAGCCAGTTGAACTGCCACGCTGCAGGGAAAAAACCAAAGGCTGTTCATCAGGTTTTTTAGTATGGAAGTATTTGTCGGTACAAGCGGCTGGTCGTATGGCTGGAATAAGGGCGGAAACCTTGACTGGTACCTCAGGAACTCCCACCTGAACGCAGTCGAACTGAACGCCAGCTTCTACCGTTTTCCGAATAGAAACCAGATTGCAGGCTGGGCAGCAAAAGGTACGGAACTACGGTGGTGCGTCAAAGTTCACCGGTTCGTTACCCACCAGCATAGGTTCAATGATACCGCCCGCGAAATCTGGCAACGGTTTCTTGACCTGTTCAGCCCCCTTGATCGATGGATTGACTATTACCTCTTCCAGGAGCCGCCGTCAATGACAAACAGCGACCGGCTCCTCCGGTTTTTCAATAGCCTGCCCCTGCTGGAAAAATGCGTCCTTGAAATCCGGAACCGCAACCTCATTCTGGATGATACAGCCTGCAGAAAACTGCAGGAATGCCTTCCTGTCGTGTCGGTTGATTCGCCGGATGCCAGAAACAGGATCTTTTCTGACAATCTCATCTACATGAGGATGCACGGGCGGGACGGCTGGTACCGGCACGATTATACGCAGGAAGAACTGGAAGAAACTGCCGCCATGATCCAAAGAACCGGTGCAGAGAAGGTGTATCTGTTTTTCAATAATAATCACTCCATGCTTGAAAATGCGCAGCGTATGAGGGAACTATTCAGGTCAGAAAGATGATGTAAGGAGGGGGACATGACACCAGCACTACCGTTTGATCCCCTTGCGAGGGCAGCAGAGACAGAAGCGGTCGTCATGCAGGGCACACAGCGGAAGTACTACCGGTTCCGGGCATCGCATCACTATGGCGGTATCGTGACCGCTGATGCTGTGGGATGCCCCTTTCTCTGCGCTTATTGCTGGAACTACCAGCGTAATGAGTCTCCCGAAAGGTTTGGTGAGTACTACACTGCTGAGACAGTGGTGGAAAAACTCATGTCGATTGCACACAGGAAAGGAATCTGCCTTTTCCGGATAAGTGGTGCAGAACCGGTTCTTGGCCCGGTTTCGTTTGATCACCTGCTGCAGGTCATACCGGCGGGAAGGTTCATCATCGAGACAAACGGCCTGGTACTGGGTGCCCGCCCGGACCTGGCAGTACGGCTGGGCGGGCTCAACGTCGCAATCAGGATCAGCATCAAGGGCTGGGACGGTCGGTCGTTCGAACGTATAAGCGGTGCAAAAAGGGAGTTTTTCAACTATCCCCTTATCGCCCTGAAAACGCTCCTGGATGCCGGCGTCGATGCGTGGCCTGCTGTTATGGGAGACCTCTTTGGAACAGAAGGCACCCGGTGCATTACCGAACTCATGGAAGATATGGGCATCCGCACGCATATTGAAACGGAATACCTGGAACGGTACCCGAGTGTCGTGTCGAACCTGAGGCAACGCGGGTGGGAAATTGGCGGCGGAATGTAGTTGGGGTTGGTGATAGACGCAATGATCCCCTGTACAACCTGCGGGAAAAATCCTTCAGCAACGCATATCGGTATGTGCGTATCCTGTATACGTTCAAGTGAAGGTGACAGCCTGGCCCTGCTTCACGCTCCGGTGCGGGAATCCTGCGGGCTTCCCAAAACTCCGCCCCGGACATTTGGCGGGAGGCAATGCCGGCTGTGTGCCAACGAATGTTCGATGGGTGACGGCGAATATGGTTTCTGCGGTCTGAGGAGAAACCTGGCAGGAACAATAAAGCCACTTGCACCGCACAGGACAGCGCTTGCTTACGCGTACCTCGACCCGCTGCCTACAAACTGCTGTGCCGCATGGTTCTGTCCCGGATCGGACGAACCGGGGTACAACCTTGCGGTATTTTTGTACGGATGTAACTTCAACTGCCTTTTCTGCCAGAACTCGTCGCACAAGATGATCCGTTCAGCCCCGCAGCTGACCGAGGACGAGCTGGTAGGCAGGGCATGTGACAGCAGCGTTCGCTGCATCTGTTTTTTTGGCGGTTCACCCGAACCCCAGTTCCCGTTTGCACTCCGGGTTGCCCAGCGGGTCCTGCGTGAATGCGGCCGGTCAAAACATATCTGCTGGGAGTGGAACGGTGCCGGTAATCCACGGCTCGTGGAGATTGCCGCACGCCTGTCCATGGAAACAGGCGGAACGGTAAAATTTGATCTCAAGGCGTTCAACCCGAATCTCCACCGGGCACTCTGCGGGACAGGAAATGAAAGGACCCTGGACAATTTCAGCCGTGTCGCAGAAATTACGGAGGGAACAGACACCCTTACGGCAACAACCCCCATGGTACCGTATTACCTTGATGCCGGGGAGGTGGGCGCGATTGCACGTTTCATCGCATCATTTGATGATGATATCCCATACTCCCTCCTGGTCTTCCACCCAAATTATATGCTGAACGATCTCCCGGTGACCCTGCGGTCCCAGGCAGAGGAGTGTGTTGAGGCGGCCCGGCAATACCTGAATCGAGTGCATGTGGGTAATATGCATCTTTTGCGGTGAAGTAGGTGGAAATTCTAAAAATTCACGTGTTGCTACAGGGAACATTGGAATGATCAGCGATTTTTCAGGTTTCCTAGGAAATAACCGGCAATACAATGATCCTGCTTTTCAAGTGCGATGTGAGTTAAGCGAGGGGAAGAATTCTGACAGGAATCGATTATCTCCGGACACTCACTTCTTCACAAGATGCTGCCGGTACATATTCTCAAGCTCAGCGAGGTCGTTAACCGGTGTCGGGATTACCCGGGCATTGTTTTCCATGATCTTCCCCAAACCCGACCCCCAAACATGAGTTATTCCTGACCTAACAATTTTAAACTCGCCCTGTTACTCTAACTTTGATGTCAGATCGGATCAGGAACCGGATTTCCATTATTGACGGCGACATCACGCACCAGCATGTCGATGCAATCGTAAATGCCGCCAACCCGACATTACTGGGAGGAGGAGGGGTTGACGGAGCAATCCACTGTGCTGCCGGGCCTGCATTACTTGAGGATTGCCGGACGCTCGGCGGGTGCCGGACCGGCGAGGCAAAGATAACCAGGGGCTATAACCTTCCCGCACGGTTTGTCATCCATACCGTTGGACCTGTCTGGTATGGCGGAAATACCGGCGAGGATGAACTACTCGCTGCATGCTACCACAACTCGCTTACCCTTGCAGAATTAAGCGATCTCCACAGCGTGGCTTTCCCTGCCATCAGTACCGGTGCCTATGGTTTCCCCCTCAGACGGGCTGCAAAGATCGCAATCCGGACGGTACTGGAATTCATCAGTTATCATCCCGCAGTTGAAAAGGTAATCTTTGTCTGCCATGGCAAGACCGCATCCGGTATCTACCTGGATCTGCTGAAACGTGAGATATCCGGCAACCCGGCTTATACGATGGCACAAGCTATCTCTGCGCACCTGCTCATGATCGAGACCTCACACGGGATCAGTATAAAAAACAAAGAAGAGATTATAAAAAAAATTGCACCGGAAGCAAAGGATGATACTCAGGCGTTCTCCGCCGGCATCTCGCTCAACAACCGGGTTGCTGTGAGTGGTGTGCAGGGGAATGTGACGGTACCGGACAGCGTAATCGTGCAGATAATTAAACATCTTAAAAACATGTGATGGTTATGGTTCTTTATAAAACCTTAATCATCCGGCTTATTGATACCGGTATTCTGGACTATGTCAGACACCATCAAGGCAACACATTTGTGCGATGATGAGGCTTCCACTCGTTGACCTACACCCCCCAACCCACTTCTCCGTCGGAGACTCCCTCTCCGCAAAGTAGTCCCGACTTCCCAGCACAAATTCGCAAAAAACCAGCACTATTGTTTTTAAGAAAATCGCAGAGCGTGTCCTGTTTGGCTGGATTCGTCATGTTTAAGCATAGAAATGTTCCCTAATAGCACCTTTTTAGAGGAGCGATAGTTTGCCCGATGGGCTGGGAGAGGGGGAAAGGAAGGGCTGTGTTGGAGGCGGGAAGTGAGAATACTCTCTCAGGTACCGATAATAAAAAGTCGGATTTACTTCCGGGCAAAGGAAAAAAATTACTGGTAGAAAGGAGGCCTGTCGGTCTCCTCACCGGGGGCATTGCCAATAGTTCTGCCGGTGTAATACCGGAAGGACTTTACCATGTTTTCATACGTTGCCTTGCTAAGCGTGCCGTCGGTGGTCATCGTGTAAATCATTACCGGGAGATACCCCTTCTCGTTTGCCGAGGCCTTGTTGCTGACGAAGACAACGGTCTCGCTTGGCGTTCCGGAATAGGGATCGCTCTCGGCGTCGAACCGGATGTACGTGATCCCGTTATACGTGACGGTAGATTCATTGAATACTGCACCGGAACCACGGATGAAATTTCGGATATTCTGGTCCACGCTGAGCGACGCGGAGTAAGAGAAGATGGTCAGCGAGTCGGAAAGCTCGGTATAGTTGCCACTGTTGTCGTTTATGGTCCTATTGGCCCCGCTAATGGCCGGGTTGAAGATGGTTGTTTTATAGAGGATGTTGTGTTCGGACGTGGTCGCCCGGATGGTTGTGCCCGCATACCCGTTCGGGGCGGAGATGGTGAAGAGAAGCGGTGTGTCCTTGATACTTGTCGGGAGGGAAATGGCGGGCGCGGTCGTTGTCGGTAGGGGAATAGGGGTTGTGGTTACAGGGGTCGAAACAGTAGTCGGGGGTTCGGTCGGGACAGTCGTCGGCACCGGTGAAGGGGTCGGCGGGGGCTGGACGGTCTGGGTGCACCCGGCTGCTACAAGCAGGACGGCAATCGCACAGGCAAGTGCAACAAGCAACGAAATTTTCATACACTCTGATACACGTGGCAGTTAATATTAACTTCGGAGTTTTTGGCTCTGCAAAGGAAGCCAGCGATCCAGTTTCTGCGCTGCAAGGCACAAAAGAGTGCCGGTAATTAACCCGAGAAGAAAAATGATCTGAACCAGCATTCCGTTCTTCACGGTCGTTGATGTGTTCATAACCTGGGCAGTGTAATCACCAAGCCATGCGGATACAGCGACAATAATCACTATCAGGAAGATGAGAATTAGGGTTTTTCTGGTTTTTTGATTCATGGGACTACCTCAGAAATGGTGCCAGCATCGCAACGATCGCCATGTCTTTCACGATGAATACTCCTTAAACGCAAACAGCACCCGATCATCTGCGTTAAGTTCAGCGAGAGCTTTTTCCCGCTCCGCTTTTTTCGGCATCGCTGTATAATCATACTGGATGTAGACTTCATGCATTGGCTTTAAAGGAACACCGGCTGCAATGAGCCGTTTTGCATTGGCGTCTTGCGGGTATGCGATACCAATGGGAATGATGATCGAACCATTTTTCCGTTTAACGATCTGCACATATTCCCACATTGACGATACCTGTTCGCGGATATCGACACTGCCATCCTTTTTGAGAATTGAAAACGTCCGGTTATAATCTGTCTCCGGCACGTCGACATAATAATCTGCACCCATTGCACCGGATGAGAGGATCTGCAGAGTGTAGTTACCGGGAATGGAATGACTCTTGATAACCTGTTCAATCTCCACTTCTCTCAGCGATGCATCGACAAGAATCGCGCTGAACCAGTCGGCCTGCTCGTGCCAGACCTGTGTTGCCTTGTCGAGTGTCGGACGGACCTCCGGTTGCGGGAAGAGGGGATTATACAATTCGCCCTCGCGCAGGTACCGGGGCTCTGATTTGAAAAGATATGTACCCAGCGTGATAATTTCCTGATGGGAAAGTGGCTGGTCCCGGCCTATGCCGGATCTTTGTGCAAATCCGGTTAAATTCCGGACCAGAACATTTGCTTTTTCCCATTGCCTGATATTATCAGCAAAATCCCCGGAGGTCACAACGGAAAAGAGTGAAGGATATGAACCGGTTCCTTTGCCTGCGTTAACGATCTCAACTGAGCTGTTCAGGGTATAGGTATCGACAAGTATACGGCAGATTCCACCTGTCTGCGGATTCTCCAGCTCCATCATCACCGTAACATTATGAGAGTAGTTGTCTGCAAGCGAATAGACCGGTCGTATTGAATACACAGCATCGTCAGGAAAATCCTGTGCAGCTATCTCACGGGCTTTCTGCGTCGCATTCACAAGATCATATTCTCCGGCAGGAGTCTCCAGACCCCATCGGTGGGAATACAACCCTTTGTTAGCGGCAACGATGATGTCGCTGATCGCAACCCCGTTGCGTTCGACGCGGAATACATAATAGAGTTTCCGGCCTTCGAAATCCTCGATAATCACCGGATCTTTCCGACTGAGCCTGGTCTCTCTCCATGAACGGGAGGCAAAGGTATCCGGCCGATCGAGAACGATGCGCCAGAGCACGACGAGGGCATGCTCCCGTGCGATCCCGGCCGGCACAACATTTTTCTCGATAAAGTCGTTGGTGATTGGACGGTCATCCGGGATATCGGGTGTCTTTTCAGGTTCGGGGGATGAGGGACCGGGAGCTTCTGCTGAATAATAGTTGCGGATGATGCTCGCATTCTGTTCTGACAGCGGAAGCCGGATATCGATGCCCTGCGCCATTGCATAATCCACGATCCTGCTGGCGTTTGAATCCTGTAACCCCCACTGCGCAATCCGGGTTGTGTATTCGCTCTCCGGAATGGAGTCCAGATACGACCAGGCATATTCATGGCCTTTGTAATCTTCAGATGCATGGTCCGGAACGATCTCATGCGAAAATGCATCGACAATGATCCTTTCGCTGGATCCGGAGCTCGTGTTCCGGATCATGATCATGCTTGACAGCATCGGATAACTTCCGCCGTAAAGAGCAGGAACATTCGACAGGATAGGGTAAGTT
>CAYWHL010000023.1:0-18587 GCA_964457995.1 uncultured Methanoregula sp.
AAGGTGTTGGCGTCAGTAGCAGTGATATTGAACTCAGATGTACCCATAGCAGTCGGAGTACCGGAGATAAGCCCGGCAGTGCTCAGGGTCAGGTTGGTTGGAAGGGCGCCGGAGGTGACGTTGTAGCTGTAGGGTGCAGTCCCGCCACTGGCGATGATGGCTTGGGTATATGAAACGTTCACAAAGATTGCCGAGAGGCTGGTCGGCGAGAGCGTGATCGTTGGCTGTGGGTTCACCGTGATGTAGTTGGTCTTTACTGTGCTGTTGCTACCGTTCCTGTTCATGACCGTAAGGTTAACGGTATAATCACCCGGATTGAGGTAGGTATATGAGGGGTTCCTGGCTGTGCTATTGACTGTTCCATTATTGGTGAAGTCCCACGCGTAGGTCAATGGAGCGGTACCGGTTGACTTGTCAGTGAATTGTACGGTCAATGGAGCATAACCGGTCTGTACATTCGAGATAAATGCCGCAGTGGGAGCAACGGAGATCCATTTTCCAACAATGATCCGGTCAGTACTCCCCCCGTATCTGAAGAATTTATCGACTTTTCCATCAAGGTAGTTATCAAAGTACCAGTACCCGGTTGAAGGCCGGAAGATCGCGATCCCGTCTCTTCCCGTTCCCTGCCAGTCTCCTTTGATGATCTGGTCGCCAACCCCACCGTATCTGAAGAATTTATCGACTATTCCATCGAGGTTGTAGTCAAAGTACCAGTACCCGGTAGAAGGTCGGAAGATTGCGATCCCGTCTTTCCCGTCTCCATTCCAATCCCCCTTAATTGGCAAATCATAATAGGGGGCGATTCCACTTCCGTATCTGAAGGATTTATCAATCACTCCATCGAGATTATAATCAAAGTACCAGTACCCGGTCGAAGGCCGGAAGATAGCTATGCCATCGGATCCGTCCCCATTCCAATCCCCCTTAATTGGCAAATCATAATAGGGGGCGATTCCACTTCCGTATCTGAAGGATTTATCGACAACCCCATCGAGGTAGTAATCGAAATACCAGTACCCGGTTGAAGGCCGGAAGATGGCGATCCCGTCCCTTCCTGTTCCCTGCCAGTCTCCTGTGATGATCTGGTCAGTGCTGCCCCCGTATCTGAAGGAACTGTTAATAATAGCATCGAGGTTGTTATCGAAATACCAGTATCCGGTCGAAGGCCGGAAGATGGCGATCCCGTCATTCAGAGTAAATATTACACCGATATAATCCGGTCGCGTCAATGTATTGGATCCTTGAGCGTTTGTGGCATTCAACGAGACCGTGTATACCGCGCCCGATGCAAAGGTATGCGTCGGGTTCTGTGAATTACTAAAATTCCCATCGCCAAATGACCAGTTCCAAGAGGTGGGATATCTGGTTGAATGGTCTTCGAATGTGACGGTCAACGGAAAAACGCCGGAAGTTGGAGAACCGGTGAAGCTGGCTACCGGAACATCAGGCTTAGCAACCGTAAACCCACTGGCGAGCCTGGCGAACTTTCCGTCTGGGTTGGTCACAACGACATTATACAGTCCTGCAGGTTTACCCATCAGGTCAAGGGTACAGGTTATCTTGGTCGGTGATCCCACAGTTACACCGGATGCAGTAACAGTGCTGATATCAACAATTTCCAGTGCGTTGCTGAAACCCACAACATATGCATATGAATCAGAGACATGGAGGTCCATGGGAAGGTACAGATGAGCTCCGCCGGCACCATTTACTATGCTGCCCTTATGGACCGGGGCTGAGGGACTGGAGACATCCACGATCTCCAGCGCATTACTCATTTGACTTGCCACATACGCATAGTTGCCTGAGATATGAACGCTTTTAGGACCGTAGAGGAGAGCTCCACCTGCACCGTGACTTATACTTCCTTCATGGGACGGGGCAGCGGGGTTTGAGACATTCACGATCTCGAGTGCATCGCTGTCATAGCTGGCCACATAGGCATAATCCCCTGCGATGCAGACTCCTGTCGGGCTGTAAAGGAGAGCACCGCCGGCACCGTGAACTATACTGCCTTTATGAGACGGTGCACCGGGGTTGGAGACATCCACGATCTCCAGTGCATTACTGCCCGCACTGGCAACATAGGCATAGTTTCCGGAAACGTAGACACTTTGTGGTTTGTTCAGGAAAGGAGCGACTCCCCCACCGTCTGCCAGGCTGCCTTTATGAGACGGTGCAGCAGGGTTGGAGACATCCACGATCTCGAGTGCATTACTACCCGCACTAGCTACATAGGCATAAGTGCCGTTAACGTAGACACTTTGGGGGTTATTAAGGAGAGCACCACTGGCGCCGTTAATTATACTTCCTTTATGAGACGGTGCATCGGGGTTTGAGACATCGACGATCTCGAGTGCATTGGCTCCCACGCCGCTGATTGTCATGTATGCATAGTTTCCGGAGACGAAGACATCATTGGGTTGGTATTGCACGGGACTGAATACTGTTTTATTTTTATGGATTGGTGCAGCAGGGTTTGAGACATCGACGATCTCAAGCGCATTACTGCCCGCACTAAGATCACCCGCACTAGCTACATAGGCATAAGTGCCGGAGACAAAGACAGATTTGGGGTAAACAATAGTAGCACCTCCGGCACCATTTACTATGCTTCCTTTATGAACCGGACTGACAGTATCAGGTGTAAGCATGACCGTTGCACCAGATGTAAAATTTGTACCGGTAAGGTTGGTGATCGATACTGTTGTCGTGTTGAAACCGATTGCCGGTTCAATACCGGTTACTGCAGGTGCTTCTGCTGCGGTGCATGCCGGCATAATAAGCACTATAAGACAGAGAATAATCAGATAATAACGCATTTTCCCACCTCAACTACTGACAATGATATACCCTCCTGTTTTACTGGCATAAAGTTCTGAAATCAGATCCTCACGAAGTTATGTCTGTGGACATGAAAATTCATTTCATAATTCCCGACTATTTATCTACTGCAGGCAGCTGACCATGATATGATAACTACCTGATGAGACGACAGACAAAGACAGAACCACCTACAATGTCTATTATGTGAATTATCCAGTCAAACGATATAGGTATGTCGATGGTACAAATCATCGACCCAAAATCGAGATCCTATTCCAGCTGGAACCTTATCTGATAAAAAAAAGTAATCTGACAAAAAATGATAGTCGATCCTTAAAAAGAATTATCACGCCTCGGCCAGGATTTTGACTATTCAGGTATATGTCTATATATTTTAAGAGCCTAAAAGCCCATAAAAAGTAATCAAATATCTCTATTGGCTTACAAATATAATCTATTTTGAAGAGATTTAGACCTCAAAAGTAGAGCGCCTCGACCGTACTATTCTATGCTCTTTGATTTTCGAAAAGAGGGTTTTAATACTCTTCAAAGAGTGCAACAAACATAATCCCAACGAAAAATAGTATTGACATAATAATGATCAAATTATTAGGTTCCAGAAATGCAATAATTTGAAGGTATAGGGCGTTTGGATGTGGATTTGTTTGTTGGGATATTGATTGATAAATAACACTATAAATTGTTTCAACAAATAGAATCGCCAAAAAAAATCCAATTAATAAATAAATGACTCCTTTTATTTTCTTTGACATTATGAAATTTCTTTGAATATTTTACTATAAAAAGAATCTTGTCAAATATGAATTGTTAAAATTTCAAAATAGGAATTGGACTATCAGGTTTAAATTGCTGTTATGGTGTATTCAAAAGAATTAATTTAACTAGTTAAGAGGTTTAGACGTGAAAAGTGGAGCGCCTCGGCCGGGATTTGAACCCGGGTCAAAAGCTCCGGAGGCTTCTAGGATGTCCACTACCCTACCGAGGCAACTGGCAACCATGTTCCTGTTTGGAAAGAAAGCACCCACGCTGAAGGATTCACGGTTCCATATTAACAACACCTCCCGGGGTATTAAAGCTCTCGAACGGTGGCAGATCCTGGTCACCAATATCGCCCTGCGGTCCCTTCCGCCAGAAAAACCCTGGATATCAGTAAAAAAGAGTCACTGGTACAGTCTGGTGGCACTATTCTTTTTATGGGCTATACATAACGTGTTCAATACGGTAATATCAAGCCGCACTGTGGGTAGTACTGCCAGCATTTTTTGTCTGCATCTAATGGAAGTTTGTAGTGTTTTTGAAGAATTTTCCATAAGTCCCGGTACAAGCCCCCAAAATGCCTATGCTTTGCAGCGATGCCTCGCCAGACTTTATTATTCCAGCGGAACAGGTAATCAATTGAGGAAGATCCGGACTGACATCCCCCAAAATAAATCACAGTTCATCGGGTCTTCCGCATGTCTTCGTTGGTTGGGTCAAACGACACTAAAATGATATTAGTGTTATCAGCCATTTTACCGTGTAAGGTTGTTGGCAGGGGGTGATTCAAAGAATAAAAAACACATATAATCCTGAGAACAACACGAGCCCTTTTTTTCAATTTTTCAATCGTACATTCTGTTTAATGATCCAAACCCATATGATCCATCAAATATCCTTTTTAAAACCTGAGATAATTCAGGAATATCCAGGTATTGGATACAGACAAGAATCAGTCCGGATATAGAGTTTCTGCATTTTTATCCCCCTTTTGATTGGGAAGTACGGTTGTCTGATAGTGGGTATAAAAGACTGGATACATTTGTTGTGCCAAAAGGTAACCGGGTAATGTTAAAAAAATAGATCGTAGCATTAATTACGTCGTAATATCATGCTCAAAAAATAGAGAAATCCGGTAACAGGGCTCTGATAATGAATGCGATTAGTATCATGAGTATAAAAAATCCAATAGCAATTTTAAAATAAAAACTAAGTGGAAATTTTCGGTGCGAAAAAAGCCGGTATTGGGTGTCAGGGATGTTCCATTTACCTGCAGAAAACCCTGGAGAATTCCCAATATTTTCTCGTTGACTGCTGCCTGAACCCCTATTGTAATCAGACATATCCGCGCCGCATTCATCACACCAATCCCCATCAGGTTCAAACGGAACAGAACCACAACTGGGACATCGCTTTCTTAGGTATGGTGGATTATAGTCCTCGGAAATGCCAGTGAGAGAACTCTTGCTTTTTACGGGTTCGATTACATCAGCAATTTCCCATGTGAGGGAAATGGTATCAGGGTCATGAGAAGGTTGAAATTCTCTGACCTCTGCAGGGTTTTGTGCGTCATTAACTTTCCACGTGAGAGAAATAGTTCCATGTTCTATGGTAGTGATACCTGAAGGTGCTGCAAGACTGGAAACCTGTTTTGGCTGAATTTCCCTGTCTGGTCTGGATTCAGAAAAAGGTTCGCAGCTATTACTACCTTCTTTCTTATCTGTTTCAAACTGAATAACACCACTATCAAGGGTTTTCTTTTGTTGTAATGCTGCTTTATTGTTTGAAACAATATGGACTATCAATACAAGGATTGTATATCCTCGATAATTGGCTATGTGTCCGATGGCCTCAACCAGGAAGGATGATCCATTCTTGCGGAGGGCAAGATATTCACACCTTCCCTCAGATTCTGAACGGATATATTTCATAACTTCTCCGTACGAGTCTGGACTGATGAAATCAAGGATCGAACGATCCGCCAGTTCAGATATACCGTATCCAAGCATTTCTGCAAACTGTTCATTCGCTTCGACGATTTTACCGTCAATACAAGCGACTATACCGTCCAAGGTAGCCTGGGTAAAGAAGTCCATGAGTTCTTCGCTTTTTTGTATCATCTCCTCTTTTTTTCCCAGTTCCCGGTGGTGGTGTTGCAATTCTTCTTGAACGGCACTAAGCTGTTCCTTAACAGTTATTAATTGAAGTTCGGTTTTGTCTTGATCACTGATATCCCGGAAGTTCCATATCCGTCCGATAATGATATCTCCGATTGCTTGTGCCCGGGAAAACCAGCTGAATACCAGTCCCTCATTAACGCGGATAACGCCCTGACAGGTGATTATGGGATCGCTGGTAATATCTTCAATTTTTTTGGAAAAATCGTCTGAATTTTCGAGTTGGTCCTGTATATATTTCAGAAATGTTCGTGAATCCTTACTGATACTTACCAGCTCTTTTGGAATTTTAAATAAAGATAAAAAATTTTGATTGAATGTTGTGATTTTTCCATCACAATCAACTACAAGAACACCTTCATCGATAGATTCGAGAGTGGCTTTCAGAACAGAATCCGATTGTTCCAATTTCGTGCACGTGGATTTACGTTCAATTGCATGTTTGATTTCATGCATGAGTTCTGCAAACTGAACTTTTGCATTTCCCGCTTTTTTAAGATAATATTCAGCTCCCAGATTCAGCGCTTCAATAACGACCGACTCTCGTCCCCTGCCGGTAAAAATAATAAAGGGGGTTGTATCTCCTCTGGACCTGAGGCTTTTTAAGAATTCTATCCCGTTCATCACGGGCATGGCGTAATCGGATATGATTATATCGTAGCGCTTCGCGCTGATTTTTGTCAGAGCATCGTTGACCGACGAGCAGGTATCAACTACCATCGAACCATCCTTTTCAAGGAAAAATTTTCCAATTTCAAGGAGGCTTGTTTCATCTTCAACGTAGAGAACGGAAATCATATGAGGTATCGCAAAAGGTAATGTTCTTTAATAGTTAGCTTTTTGAGAGATTATATTTTATGAATTTTTTTTGTTTAACAACGACAAGCTATTCATTAATCATCTGTTAATAATCAGGAGATCTCCCTCCAACGGACACGATACTCACGATCTTACTGACGTGAATAAACCTGCTGTATCTTTCTGTCGAGACAATTGCCTGCCCGGCAGGAGGACAATTCCAACATCCCCGTCACTGACTGGAAAAATTGGGGGATACATAATTTTTTAATCACACCGCATTGACTGAAAGTTCTAAACCCGAATCAGCTATGCTTTGCACCGATGCCTTGCCAGAATTTATTATTTCATAAAATAGTTATAAAATAAGGAAGACCCTCGATTCACCAAATCCAGAACACCCGTGATCGGTTCTTCCATTTCCTACTTTTCATTTTTTTCTATTGGACAGCTCCTTACAGATACCAGTACAGTTGGATCAAATCCCAGCTAAAAAATTAATTTTCTATCCCCCAGAAATTATACCGCTGAATTCAGAGGACAGGCGAATCAGGCTTGTTTTGTCTGGTACATATGCCAGATCCTGCAGGCCCCCTCATGGCTGACCATGCATGGCCCGACAGGTGTCCGGGGACTGCAGGTTTTGGAAAAGAGTCTGCAGTCAGATGGCTGGGCTATTCCCCGCAGGACTTTATCGCAGATGCAGGCTGAATGCTTGCTGATGTGCCTGAATACGATACCAAATTTTTTCTGTGCATCATACTGCTCAAATTCCTTCCTGAGCCGGAGACCCGAACCCGGAATGACCGGAAATCCCCGCCATTCAACATCATACGTCTCAAAAACCTCACACATCACTTTTTTGGCTTTGATATTGCCTTCCCGGCTTACCGCACGGGGGTAAGCATTGTCGACGCGGTACGTCCCCTCCTTCACCTGTTTTACCAGCATAAGGAGTCCCAGCAGGATATCTTCCGGTTCAAAACCTGCAACAACCTGGGGGACCGGAAACTGCTCATAGTCTTCGTATCCCATGATCGTGCAGACATGTCCGGGAAGCATGAAACCATCCAGCTTTGCCTCGCCCTGTTCGAGCAGCCATTTCATTGCCGGGGGAACGATGCGATGACAGGATAACAGAGAGAAATTGGCCGGGGGTTTTGTAAGCAGTGTTGCGGCTACTGTTGGTGCAGTTGTCTCAAAGCCGACGGATATAAAAACGACTTCCTTATCCGTCTTTTTAGCAATTTCAACTGCTTTATGGACACCCTGTACAACCCTGACGTCCCCGCCGCTCGATTCCAGTGACCCCTTGGATCCCGGAACACGCAGCAGATCACCATAAGTAGCGACAATACAATCCCTCCTGACGAGATCCAACGCCGCATCGATCTCTCCCTGGGGTGTGATACAGACAGGACAACCTGGACCCATGACAATCTTCAGCCGTTCCGGCAGCAGGCTGCGCAGTCCGGTTCGTGCAATCGCTGCTTCATGGGTTCCGCAAATATGCATAAAGGTAAGATCACGGTCTACCAGTTCATTGAGTGTGTCTGCAATTTCTTTTCCCGTCGCCATGCAATCTCAAAAGTATTTACTGGGAAATGACATAAGAGTACGTATATGGAAATAGGCATTATGGAATTAAATTATGTATACGCTGCAGCAACGATAATTTTGGGTGTTCTGCTTGCCCTGATTGCGCGAACGATCGTCCGCTGGCTCGAAACAAAAGCCGGAGAGACCGATACCCAGTTGGATGACATCATTATCGCTGCGATCGGGACACCGGTCCAGGTAGCAATTGTTGCGGTTTCCGTGAATATTGCACTAACATATTTTAGTGTTGTTCCGGAAAATCTGCAATGGATCCTTGACCCGAGGTATATTACCTCAGTTTACATCATCATAGCGGCCTGGATTGTTTCGTCGTTCCTCTATGATATCATCAAAATCTACGGTCGTGCGTTTGCTGAGAAATCTGAAGGGGACTGGGATGACCGGCTGGTGGAACTGTTCGAGCTCGTTATCAGGTATGTTGTCTGGTTCGCAGCGCTTATGCTGATCCTCTCGGTATTTGAAGTGAATATTACTCCTTTCCTCGCAGGTGCCGGGATTGCTGGTCTTGCAATTGCACTCGCTGCCCAGGATATTCTTTCAAATTTCTTCGGTGGCGCCCTGATTACAGTCGATAAACCTTTCAAGGTAGGTGACAGGATCAAGGTGGATAATTTTTATGGGGATGTGATACAAATCGGCCCCCGCAGCACCCGTTTGAGAACCATTGAATACCAGATAGTCACGATCCCGAATAACAAAATCACTACCAATGTTATTGTTAATTATTCCATGCCGGACCCGAAAATCAAAATGTCCATCCCTGTATCAGTTGCCTATGGCTCTGATATCGATAATGTCACAAAAATACTCTTTGATGTGGTGAATGATGCCATTAAAGATACTGAATATTTACTTTCCGACCCAAAGCCACAGGTTTTATTTGTCGAATTCGGTGCATCAGAACTGAAATTTATCATCCGGGTCTGGTCAAAGGCATATAATACACCGGATGAGGTAAAAGACTGCCTTAATCGTCGTATCAACACTCGGTTCAACCAGGAGGGTATCGAAATCCCGTTCCAGCAGATAGATATCCATATGCGAAAATAACAACAATTTTTACTCTCTTTTTGGATTGTAAGGAAAGGGAACATTTATTGTACTTCGCTCTCAATTTCAGGACAATGTTTGGCATATCCACGTTTTGTCTTCACAAGCTTCCCCTGTCAGAAGCGCTTGAAGACCTCATTCCTCTAACGGATTATATTGAAATTATGGATGAGGGATTGCATTATCTGCATTCCGCAGAACCGCTTATGAGTTATTCCACCCGTTTTTCCATCCATGCACCCAGCCGGGGAACAAATATCGCAAGCCTCCTTGAACCGATACGACGGGCAAGTATTGAAGTGATACAGCAGTGCTTTTTAATTGCCGCAGAGGTAAATGCCAGCGTTGTCGTGCACCCGGGATATTTTGCATGGGCAGAAGAGCGTGCAAAAGCACAACGGCAGCTGGTTACATCCTTATCAGATCTTACCGCTCTTGGGCAGGAATATTCTGTACCGTTCTTTATTGAAAATATGGGGAACTGGAATTATTTCTTCTTAAAAACTCCTGATGAGCTTTCCCTTATTGGTGAGACTCCTTTTGCTTTGGATGTGGGTCATGCGCACCTGAACCTTTGTCTTTCGGAGTTTCTCCAGTTTCCCGCAGCACATTACCACCTGCATGACAACAACGGAAAAGAAGATTCCCATGTAGCTGTCGGTGAGGGTACTATTGATTTCGGACCTGTGATGAAGGCAATCCGGAAAAACAAGGTAACACCGGTTATTGAAGTGGCAACACTTGAAGGAGTACATAAAAGTATCCGGATTCTCTCCAGGATCCTGCCCACCTAATTTCTCCCTTGTATCTGAATTTGGTATTGATAAAATCCTGAACTATTGTTACAGTTCCGCAATGTTTTATAGGGATAACTCACAACGTAGTTAGGCAATTTGCCTCAGTGGCTTAGTGGCATAGTGCGTCCTTGATCAAAGAAATGATACAAGTAATCGCATCTTTCTTGTCCGCTGAAAAATAATTTTGCCTATGTGACACAGCCTGGCAGTGTGCCTCCTTGGTAAGGAGGAAGTCCCGTGTTCAAATCACGGCATAGGCTTTAAAAATTTACATTTTTCCTTCGAAAAACCTGATTTATGCTATTTAAAAGAATCAGGCAAAGAATTTTTTTTAAAAAATCCGATCCGAAGCAAAATGACCTCATCGTAGAGTAAAAACTCCCATTTTCGGGTCGGCACAATCACATACTTTTATTCGCTTCGGATGTTTTTCAGCGATTAATCAGGCGAATATCGATGTCCTGTTAAGCATGCGCCCGAAGTACATGGGAACGGTGGGGCAAGGTTTTTTTTGGTTTTTCCCTGCCATTACATTTTAATGTATTTTATGTATTCCTCATGAAACCAGAATTTCATGGGTTTATACTCTTTCTTTTTTGCGATGATTGTCATCGAATCCCCAAGCGACGGGAGAATCATATGCATTACTCCATAAAATAATCTCATTAAATAAGAAGGGGTATTTTTTTGGGTCATAAATGTGTATCTGGAGGCCGACGGACTGAATCCGGTTGTTTCCAATAACTGGATCAACTCCTGCAACGTGTATTCCCGCCAGTGAATGCCACAAATCGTATTCCTTGTCTGATCCAGTTGGGTAACAGAGTCATAAATGGAATTGCGTATGGAACGCCCCACCATAATTTTAATCCTGTTCATCATATTCACCTGATTTGGCGTGGTAATATACAATATCCCGTCTGTTTTTATAATCCGGTTGATTTCCTGAAGAACGGGTAAAGGATTAAAATTTAAATGTTCAAGGACTTCTGATAGAATTACAGCGTCAAAATGATTATCGGGGTAGGGCAATCCGGTTTTCCAGATATCTTTCACATACCCTGATGACGGATGAACATTAAATTCTGCATATAATCTGTTCAGATTACTGTTTTTCTGAAATTCCGGAATATCATACGTATATACGTCAAAACCGATTTTCGCCAGAGCAATATCGACAACACCTAAAAATGAACTTATTTCCAGAACCCGCCTCGGTGTACTATTATCGGGAAAAATCTTATTAAAATCCAGCATAATATTTTCGTACTGGATATGTAAGAAATCAATATAGCTTTTCTCTCCTTTGTGATCCCAGAGATTCAATAATATGATGGGATTTTTACCATAAATAGTGAAAATTATGTTATTAAGTATTTCTTTTACCTGATGTTCGGTATACTTCATACCAGTGAATATTGAGTTATCCAGTATTTCTCTTATTTGCATCAATTCTGGTTCTGCCCGAACCGGACAGACCCCATGCTTTTTATAGAGGAATACTCCCACTTTGAATAATTATTACATTAATAAAAAGGTGAGTATAGTGGATATTGGAAAGATCATCGATGATTCTTTTGACTATGCAAAGGAAGGTCTTGTGAGAAAATGGAAAACATGGGTACTGTTGATTATCAGTTGCATCATTTTTCCGCTGTATATGGGGTATACAATGCGGGTTTACAGGGGTGAAAAACCAGCCCCTCAATTCGATTCCTGGGCCAGCATGTTTATAGACGGGATCAGACTCTTCCTTGTTGGTTTGATCTATGCACTACCGGTTCTCATCCTCTGTTTTGTACTTTTCGGAAGTACTGATATTGTAAGGTCTTCTGTAAATCCCGGTACCATAACGGGTTTGATACTGGTTGTTTTTATCGGAGCGATTATTCTTGTCTTTCTTGCCATCCTCACCTTGTTAATTTTTATATCTGCAGGTGTACGTTTCGCACGTACCGCAAGTTTTGGGGAAGCATTCAATTTCGGTGCGATCCTTGCTCATATCGGCAGGATCGGCTGGATGACCTACATTATTGCACTGCTCATGATCCTGATCTCCCTTCTGAATATTGTAATAATCTGCATGGTATTCAACGTGGCAATACCCTATTCCGGTAGTATTCTGCTGCTCCTGCTGCTCCCATTCCTTGGTCTGGCTTCTCCACGATATATTGCACTGCTGTATGAAAGTGCCGGTACTGTGTAATTTTTTTCCGGATTATATCTACAACCAGCCCGTTGCATGGATCCCGAAAATCTGACGATTTAAATTCGTCATATAAAAATAGTATTCATAAACAATAGGTATACATATATAGTACCATAAAGTGGATTTACCGCCTTTATGACCCTGATATCTGTGCTATCAGAGCAGAAAACCACCCGAACCTTATATGTGATTCAAAAGTGAGGTAAGAAATTCATGAATAAGAGTGATGCTGAGGCTTTGTTGCGACAGGGCATCGAACTCTATGACCTTGGCCGGTTTCAGGAGGCCATTGTCATGTTTGACCGGGCACTCGCCCTCTATCCCGACCTTTCAAAAGCCTATTATTTTAAAGGGATTGCTCTGTATGATCTCGAAAAATTCGATGAAGCAATCGATTCCTATGATCAGGCAGTAGCGATAGATCCATCAGATGCAAATGCATGGTATAATAAAGCTGCCACACTGGCCCAAATCGGGCGAAACGAAGAAGCCCTCGAAGTGTGCGACCATTTACTCGCAATAAAGTGGGACAATGCAGAAGCGTGGATACTTAAAGGTATAGCTTTTTACGAACTGGGACGCTTTCAGGAAGCAATCAGCGCATATGATCACGCATTAACCGTTGATCCACGACATGCAAAGGTCTATTATAATAAGGGGGTTGCCCTTGCAGATCTCTGTCGGCATCACGATGCAATTCTGGCGTACAATAAAGCAATTGAACTTGTTCCGAACTATGCCAAAGCGTTCTATAATAAAGGCATATCACTCTATGAAATCGGTAAGTTCAATGATGCCCTTGTTGCATTCAATAAAGCCTACGAACTGGATCCCACTGACATCTGGGTATGGTATTACCATGGTTTCATTTATGCAAAACAGGAACGTTTTGACCAGGCCATTGAATCAGCAGATAAATTCCTTGAATATGAACCGCAGCATTCCGATATCTGGGCAATTAAAGGAATTTCATTATTCAAAACCGGAAGATATGAAGATGCTGTTTCTGCCCTTGACCGGTCTCTTGAGATTGATCCGTTTCTTGCGGATGCGTGGCTTCACAAAGGACTCGCATTAAATGAAATTCATAATTACCATGAGGCAATTCCTGCTTTCAATAAAGTAATTGAGCTGAAACCGGTTAATACCACTGCATATTACAACCGCGGTATTGCATATGCTCACCAGAAAAAATACCGTGATGCTGTACTGGATTTCGATCGCGTTCTCTCATTTGAACCGGAAAATTTCGATGCATTGTATAAAAAAGGGGTCTCCTGTATCAGTCTGAGCCGGTATGATGATGCACTTGCGTCATTTACACAGACTCTTTTAAAAAGAAAGGAACATCCCCCATCCTATTATTACCGCGGAATCGCACTTACCAAGCTTGGAAGACATAAAGAGGCGATTGAATCATTCGAGCATGCAATCGGACTGGATCCAGGATGTGCATCTGCTGCATATCAGGAAGGAATTGCTTACGCCAGTCTTGGCAGGTTTGCAGAGGCGATTACTGCCTATGAAAGGGCATTGACCATCAACCCGGCATTCACAGATGCGCTCTATCGAAAGGGATTCGCACTCGCAAAACTGGGAAATATTGATGAAGCTATCAGGGAATTTGACAGCACCATAGAACTGGACCCAAAAAATGCACAGGCATATCACCAGAAAGGGCTCCTGCTTGCAAAACTGGGAAGATTTGATGAAGCTATAGATTCTTACAACAAAAGTATTGAGGTTAAACCTTCATATGCCCAGACATATTTTGACAAGGGGCTTGCTCTGGCAAAACTCGAAAAGTTCGAGCTGGCAATTGATGCCTATGAACACGCAGTCGAAATTAATCCAAACTATGTCAATGCCCATTATAGCCTTGGACTTGCACTTATTCAGCTCGCCAGGTTTGATGATGCAATATACACGTTTGACCAGGCACTTGAAATTGATCCAACAAATACCCTTGTTCTCTACCAGCGGGGGACTACACTCCTGCATATCCAGCATTATGCGGAAGCACTGGTGGACATGGATAGTATCCTCGCACTATTACCTCAAAACACAGAAGCGTTATTCAACAAAGGGTCTGCCCTTTATTATCTTTCAAGATATCAGGAAGCTCTGGTAGCCTTTGACGATGCGATCGAACAGAACCCTGCGCTCATTGAAAGCTGGTTGCATAAGGGTTTAACCCTCAGCAAGCTCGGGATGCCTGATGAAGCAATTGCCGCATTTGATAAAGTGCTGATTTTAAATCCAAACCATGCTGAGGCAGCAGTCCGTAAGGGAATTGTCCTCGTCACCCTCTGCCGGTACGATGAGGCACTATCAATTCTCAACCGTGCTCTTGAAGTACGACCGGATAGCGACCGGGCATGGTGCAATAAGGGTATCGCACTATCAGCTCTCGAACGGTATGAAGAAGCGGTACGTTCTTTTGACAAAGCACTTGAAATCGACAGCCGGTGCACGCGTGCTATCTATGAGAAAGCGAACGCACTCTCCAGTCTGGGAAACCAGTCTGAGGCCGTGGCTTTGTATGACCAGGCACTGGAAATTGAACCCGATAACCCGACAATTCTCATCTTTAAAGGAATTGCCCTTTCCCGGCAGGAATATTACCAGAATGCAATCGATACATTCGAGCATGCCCTTTCTCACGAGCCGGAAAATGCTTTCGGGTATTATTACCTTGGTGTCGCATATGCCGGGTCGGAGCGATATTTTGAGGCCATACAAGCATTTGACCGCTCTATCGCACTCGATTCTTCTAATGCGATCGTACACCATTTCAAAGGCATTGCCCTGATTGAAACCGGGCACTACGATGAAGCGCTTACTGAATTTAATCATACTACTCTACTCGAACCTGATTTTTCAGCTTCGTATTATTATGTAGGGATCGTTCATTTTCAGTTAAAACAATATGAAGACGCGATCGCAGCATTCGATCAGACAATTCTTCTGGATTCGAATCGGACGGATGCAGTTGTCCGAAAAGGAATAGCTCTGGCCAAGCTTGGAAGAAATGAGGAGGCAGTTACCGTTTTGAAGACGGCCCTCGAGCAACGTCCCCGTGATGCCCTTGCATGGTGCTATCAGGGTATCGCTCTTGCTGAATCCGGACAATTTGAAAAAGCCGTCAGATCATTCGATAAAACAATCGCTATCAACCAGTTGTGTGCTCCCGCATTTTACCGCAAGGGAAATGCACTTTCCCTAATGGGAATGCACCAGGATGCGATTTCATCATATGATTGTGCACTTGAACTCGAACCGGCTAATTCAAAAACTCACTTCGAAAGAGGTCTCTCTCTTGTACAGTTGAAACTGTATGATGATGCAATTAAAGCATTTGAACATGCAGTTACAATCACTCCTGACTTCACTGATGCCCATTATAATAAGGGACTCGCTCTGTTATACCTGAAAAAGTATAACGACGCAATTGCTGTGTTTGACCATGTCGTTGAAATTGATCCGGAATACAGCCCGGCTCTGTTCCAGCGGGGTACTGCACTTTTACGTCTCGAACGATATTCGGATGCCATTGAAACATTTGATCATCTTCTGGACATTACCCCGGAAAACTCAGAAGTGCTCTACGAAAAAGGTACAGCCCTTTTACGGCTTTTGCGATACAAAGAAGCAGTCAGTGCTTTTGATAAGGTACTCGACCTGATTCCGGCACATACCGACGCATTTGTACATAAAGGTATTGCCCTTTCCTCTCTCGATCTTCAGGAAGAGGCCATTACAGCATTTGATCAGGCACTTGCGCTGGATCCAAATCTCGCAGAAGCAAAGGTGCGAAAAAGTATCGCACTTATTAACCTTCGCAGGTTTGAAGAAGCAGTAACAATTCTCTACCGTTCAGTTGAAGAACAGCCTCGTAATATATGGGCATGGTGCTACCTGGGAAAAGGGCTGGTTGCTCTTGAACGGTTTGAAGAAGCGGTGCAGGCATTTGATAAAACTCTGGAAATTAACCGCCGGTGTGCACCTGCATTTTTTGAAAAAGGAAATGCCCTGATTCATCTGGGAAAACCCCTTGAAGCTGTCGTTTCCTATGATCAGGCACTTGAAATAACCCCCCAGGATCCAAAAGTTCTCTATCAGAAAGGTATTGCGCTTACCCAGCGCGAGCGATATGATGATGCGATAAAAGTATTTGAGAAGTCACTGGCCATCGAACCGGAAAATTCACCCGGTTTTTACTTCTTAGGTGTCGCTTTGGCCGGACAGGAACGATTCAATGATGCAATCAAGGCATTTGATAAGGCTCTTTTACTTGATCCATCGAATGCTTCTGCGCATCATTTCAAAGGTGTCGCCCTTGTCCAGTGTGAACGATATAGTGATGCCGTAAAGGCTTTCGAGACATCCCTTGCACTTGACCCGTCAGAATCTTCTAATTACTATTATCTTGGGATTTCCTATCTGCAGTTAAAACGATACGAAGAGGCTATTACTGCATTCAAAAAAGCAACAGAATGTGATCCATCTCTTACTGACAGTTTTATGTATCAGGGTATTGCGAGCGCTGAATTGTCCCGTTACGAAGAAGCCCTGCCTTTACTGGACAAAAGCCTGTCAGCAAATCCTACGCGCATTGAAGCACTGATGTATCGCGCGAAATCCCTTGTCAAGCTCAGCCGCTATTCGGATGCTCTTGAAACGGATGACCGGATCCTCTCTCTTAATCCCACCCTTATCGAGATCTGGATGCAGAAAGGAGATGTTCTCGGCTGTCTTGAAAGAAAGCAGGATGCCATTCTTGCTTATTCAAAAGCACTTGAAATCAATGCAAATTTTGCAGAGGGTTGGGTAAAAAAGGGCATCGCACTCTATGATCTCGGTAAGATCAAGGATGCTGTGAACGCGTACACACGAGCGCTGGAAATCAATCCCGCCCTTCGTGATATCTGGATGCGAAAGGGTGATGCACAAAAAGAACTCGGACAAACCGAAGATGCGATCGCTTCATACACCAAATCCTTAAAAATTGATCCGGATCAGACAGAGGGATGGATAAAAAACGGAAAGGCACTCTATGAGCTCGGGAAATATCAGGATGCCCTGTTTGCCTTTGACAATGCAATAGCCCTCAACCAGAGAAGTGTTGAGGCATTCCACTACAAAGGACTTGTACTGGATAAACTGAACAGACTCGACGAATCGATTCATGCTTTTGAAGTCGTCCTTGAAATCGATCCCGGGAATGGTGATGCACAATACGAGAAAGGACTTGCATTGGCCAAACTGGGCGATCATCGCGATGCTATTGCTGCATTCGAAAAGACCATCGAAATAATGCCTTCATTCGCAGGTGCATGGTATAATAAAGGGAGATCCTTACTTTACAGCCAGAAATACCAGGACGCGATTCTTGCATTCGACCATGCGCTGGAGATTGATCCTGCCTATACTGAAGTATATTATACGAAGGGTTTAGCACTTTTAAAGCTGGAAAAGCATACCGAAGCAATAGAATCCTTTGATAAAAATCTGGAAAAAGATACAAGTAATGCCCAGGGGCATTACAACAGGGGCCTGGCACTTTTAAAACTCACAAAATATGATGAGGCCCTGATAGCATTTGATAAGTCCCTTATTTATGATCCTGAAAATGCACTGGCTTTTTATCATAAAGGGCGGTCATATATGGGCCTGAGCCAGTTCAGTGAAGCGGTCTTTGCGTTTGAAAAGACACTTCAGTTAAAACCAAAATACCTGGAAGCCAGGATGCAAAAAGGCATCGCCCTCTACAATCTGGGCAAATTCCGGGAAGCCATAAAGGATTTTAACAGGATTATTACTGAAAATCCCCGTAATTACCATGCTTATTTCCAGAAAGGAAGAGCGCTTTTTGAGCTGGGGGTTGTGTCTGATGCAATCGACGCATATGACCATGCAATTGAGCTTGAGCCACATTTTGCCGATGCACATGTGCACAAGGGGTTTGCGCTCGTAAAATCATTGCAGTTCGAAAAGGCAGTTCTGGAATTTGATCATGCCCTGAAAATTGATCCCAATCTCGCAGAGGCACATTACAACCGTGGAGTAACGCTCAGTAAACTTGGGAGGCATGATGATGCGGTTTTGGCGTTTGATACAACCCTGACACTGCTTCCGGGTTACGCCCCGGGATTTTTCCAGAAAGGACTTGCCCTGTATGCTGCCGGTCGTTACCAGGATTCAATCGATGCGTTTGACCGCACAATGGAACTGGATCCGGATTCAGCTGAATCTGCATACAATAAAGCTATTGCACTTCATGATCTGGGACGTAATGAAGAGTCACTTACTTCCTGCGAGATCGCCCTT
>CAYWHL010000024.1:0-18323 GCA_964457995.1 uncultured Methanoregula sp.
CTATCTGGATAAATTTTTTGGCTCATTCGTGCGATGAATCTTACATTGGTAATCTAAGAGCAATTCGCCAACGAATTTATAAAAAAATGAAATCTCTGGATGTATCATTATATTTTTCCCATATCCAAAAAGAAATAACGCCTAACATACAATCCCAGAAAGTTTTGGCATCAGATATTTTAACCCAATTCAACGGAGCAGATTTTATTGGTATAAATAAAAGTAGGTATGACGATATGCCGATTTTTGGTTCTGAGTTTAAGAGATCATCAGACCAAAAACACGCAGAGGAATTGAATATTACGATAGATCAGTATAACGAAATGCGATTACTTAACAAAAATAGATTGTTTGATCCAAATACCTATTACTATTATAATTTAAACAGATACCCAACGGATTTGCCTTTAGATTCTTATTTACTAACAAACGAAAGCATTAACAGCATATCAAATGGTATTTTACTTTCTTCGGAAATCGAAAGAACAAAAAAATTTGTTTTGGAAATATCCCCAAAAAATGCTGAGAAAGAGATTAAAAAAGAATTGAGAGAGAGAAAATCGAAAGAAACTAAAAACAAAACATTAGTTGACTACCTCGATAAACTTCAGGGAATGATAGACAATCCTATCATCAAGAGGGCTATTACAAATTCAACAATCCAATCTAATTTTTTTGATGATATCAAAGGTCTATAGTTTGAACGCATTCACTCGCCTTGACTGGGCGTATCACAATCAATTTTTAAAGGATGTGGAGTGGGGGGCTTTAACCCTCTCTACAAACAATCGCCGGTATCAACGGATATTAAGTACATTATCACTTTACTCGACACTTAACTTCCAAAAGTCCCGCGATGCAACACGCACTTCTTTTTTCAATCAAGTCCCGTTAACGCAACAGAACCTGTATAAATGACTTATACTGTACTCAGGCATGGACTGCCAGGAAAAAGGTACATTGGGACATGCCAATCCATATCATTCGAATCTGAACTTAAACTACATTTCTGCTGAACATGACCGTAAAGAGAAAGATTTGAACTGGTGTCATGAAAAAATCCCGAAATAATATATCTGATTTTATTATCACCAAGCATTATCTGTTGCCAGCACTAATGATATATGGTGATTTCTTTGGAAAGGCAATCTGTTCAATCCTGTAACCTGAAAACAGTAGGTTATGATAATAATTTAAAAAACCTGGAGATTGAATTCCATTCCGGGATGGTTTATCAATACCAGAATGTTCCTTCACATATCTACACAAATCTTCTCAGTGCCCAGTCAACGGGGACATTTTTTACCGATAAGATAAAAAACCGTTACCGATCGAAACGGCTTGACAAGCTGACGGTATAGTAACTCGATCAGACTACAAAATTTTTAGAGATTATTTCCCTCCCTTTTTTTGGATGGTATCGTCCCCTGCATCGAGCCTCAATAATTGCAGTGCGGATCTTCATTCCTCTGGCCGGCTTGTCTCATAACCCGAATTTTTTGGTAAAAATCTAAAAAAGTAATTGACTTGCAAAGATATCAGGTGAATTAAATATATAGGGGTTATGCCGGACCTGCGGCATCGTAAACCTGACAGACGTAGCGGGCGATAAACAGGGTCCATGGAGCAATAAGACAGAAGTAGATGATAATGCCAAGGATCGGGATGATCTGGATAATTGCAGCGATGATACTAAAAATTACCGCGACAACAATAAGGATGACCAGTGCAATGATGTAATCGACCCAGCCAAGCTTGCCGATAGTGGCAAGAATTGCACTGAAGTTAAATGCCTCACCTATGCTTCCGGTTCTGGCAAAGCGGACAACCCCGATTACCTCGAAGACTGTGATGATAATCCCGAGGATACACATGATTATGAAGCCAAGAGCCACAGCACCAAATGCTGCCATCATTGCGGTAGTATCACCGGACATAATGGAAGCAGCTGATGCACCGATTACAATGACCCAGACAATAAGCAACGGAATTGCATAGATAAGGGTAACGATAATATATTTAATACCATCAATAAAGAGCGTGCCCCAATCTTCAACTTCCGGGGCTGGTTTCTCACCCCGCAGAACTTTCATCGCATATCCCATAAGCGGGAGCCCGAGAAGTATGGTTGCGATGATGAGCATCAGCCACTTGTTCCACTTTCCAACGACAGCTTCCTTTGCGTATTCAAAGGATTCGCCAACCATACTACCGTAATCCATTGCTGTAAACCTCTTGAGTGTAATTTCTGCCAATCATCCATGACCATTTCAGCCACAAACAATTTAAATAAGCTATGATGGTTATTCAAGATATAAATTTATCGCCTTTTTATATGGAATTTTATAAAAAAAAGCGGAATTAATGCCTGAAATAGCGAACTCCGGTAAAAATCATTGCCATGTGAAGCCGGTTTGCAGCGTCGATCACTTCCTTATCCCTTATAGAACCTCCCGGTTGTATCAGGGCAGTCGCTCCTGCTTTAGCTGCAACTTCGAGCGTATCCGAAAAAGGCAGGAACGCATCTGAAGCAACTGCTGATCCGTGAAGTGAGGAACACGCTTTTTCTATCGCAATCCTTGCCGAATCAACCCGGCTCATCTGGCCGGCTCCAATACCCAGGGTGCGTTTCTGATCCGCAAAGATGATCGTGTTGCTCCTGGTATGCTTGCAGACCTTCCATGCAAGATGGATTGCACGCATCTCATCGGATGTAGGATCACGGTCAGTGATGACCTTCCAGTGCTCCTGATAGGGCGGGGATCTCTGGACGAGCACCCCCCCATCGATCGTCCTGATTTCATCAGCTTCGCTTTGCTGCGGCAGTACAAGGACACGCATATTCTCCTTTTTTGCCATGATTTCGAGGGATTCCTTTGTAAAGGACGGGGCGACTACGACTTCAACAAAGGTGCTGTTGATTTCTTCTGCAACATCTTTGCCGATTTGGCGGTTCAGGCAGACGACTGATCCATACGATGAGACAAGATCAACTTCACGGGCGGAGACATAGGCTTCAGAGAGATCTGAGCCGATAGCAACACCGCAGGGATTGTTGTGTTTTACAATAACGGCAGCAGGTTCTTCAAACTCGCGGAGAAGTCCGACCCCGGCGTTTACATCAAGATAATTATTATATGACATCTGTTTTCCCTGTAGGGGTTTTGCACCCGCAATGCCGGAAGTACCATAGACTGCTGCTTCCTGGTGCGGATTTTCACCATACCTCAGAGTCCGGCCCTGGGTGAACTGAACAGTATACGTGCCGGGGAAACGGGTATCAAGCCCATAAAGGTAATTACTGATGGCCGCATCATAGGCAGCAGTTCTCGCAAATGCTTTTTTTGCAAGCGCCAGACGTTGATCCAAAGAGATTTCGCCGCTTTGAATTGCGTTTGTCACTGCAGGGTAATCTGCAGGGTCAACCACGACAGCAACATTTTTATAATTTTTTGCCGCTGCACGGATCATCGCCGGGCCTCCGATATCGATAAATTCAGTTAATTCTTCAAGACTCAGGTTCTGTTTGGACATCTTCTCAAAGGGATAAAGGTTTACTACCAGCAGATCGATCCGGTTGATGCCATGCTTTGCCATCACAGCATCATCTATCTGCCGTCTCCCAAGCAGGCCTCCATGTACTTTGGGATGCAGTGTCTTGACTCGTCCATCCATCATCTCGGGAAAACCGGTATAACTGGAAACCTCAGTAAACTTTATACCGGCCCCGGCAAGTTCCTTTCCGGTCCCGCCCGAACTCATGATGCTGTATTTTTGTAAAAAAAGTTCCTGTGCGAAGTCGATAATACCGGTTTTGTCCCAGACCGAAAGCAGTGCCCACTTCATGGTCTATTGTATGCAAGATACAAAAGAAAAATGTATGCAGGTGATATCCCTTTATTGCCATTCAGTCACCGGACTGGTCGTGGGTACGTTAAACCTCAGAATTATCGTACAATGATCTGTCCCTGTTTCCTTAAAAAAATTCCTTAAATTATGCTCAATTATTGTATCATAGGAAAAATTGAGCCCTATTTTTGAAAATAGACGATATTTGGGGACTTTAGAAATTGTTTTATGTAAAATTTTATATAGAACCACAATACAATAGATAATGGAATATCGAATGGGATGTATTATGGACGACGCAGAACGCGGTACAGAACAAAATGGGGGTCAGGTTTGTGACCTGTCAGAAAATTCCCCATCGGGGGGTTCGCCACGCGAAGCTGAACTGGATGAACAAAAGAAAGCGTATGCTGAATTGAACGACCAGTTTCTGCGGCTTGCAGCAGACTTCGAAAATTTCAAAAAACGTACAGCAAGAGACAGGGAGATTTTCATTTCTCTTGCAAACGAACGATTCGCCATCGACATTCTTGAGGTAATGGATAATTTTGAGCGTGCATTACAAGCTGATGATACCCATATCCGTGAAGGAATTCTTCAGATCCAGCAGTTACTTAATGCCCAGTTACTACGCAATGGCATCACTCCAATTGGTGCACTTAATAAACAATTTAATCCTGAAGAGCATGAGGCAATTGCCCATGTAACATCTGATGAAGCAGCTGGAACAGTCATCGATGTAGTAGCTCGCGGGTATCGTATGAATGATAAGGTAATCCGATATGCAAAAGTTGTAGTATCAAAAGGAAATCAGAAAAACCAGGAGGTATAAAAAATGGTAAAAGAGAAAGTTCTGGGTATTGACCTGGGAACAACCTTTTCCTGTATGTCTATTATGGAGGCAGGAAAACCTATCGTAATCCCCAACGCCGAGGGTGGAAGGACGACCGCATCTATTGTTGCATTCACAAAAGAGGGAGAGCGTCTTGTCGGGAGTCTCGCCAAACGCCAGGCTGTCACAAATCCCCAGAGAACTATACAATCCATAAAAAGAAAGATGGGGTCGACTGAAAAAATCAAGATCGATGACAAGAGTTATTCTCCCCAGGAGATCTCGGCAATGATCCTTCAGAAACTGAAGATCGATGCAGAAGCATATCTTGGTGAAAAGATTCAAAAAGCAGTCATCACCGTACCAGCTTACTTCAATGATGCCCAGCGACAGGCAACCAAGGACGCCGGAAAGATCGCCGGTCTTGATGTTTTACGGATCATCAACGAACCAACAGCAAGTGCATTAGCTTATGGAATCGATAAAGAGCAGGATGCGACTGTTCTTGTATATGATCTTGGTGGAGGTACGTTCGATGTTTCAATTCTGACCCTGGGTGATGGAGTCTTTGAGGTGAAATCCACTGCCGGCAATAACCATCTGGGCGGAGATGACTTTGACAAACGCGTCACTGACTACCTTGTTGAGGAATTCAAGAAAAAAGAGGGGGTTGACCTGCGCAATGATCCGTACGCAATGCAGCGACTTCGTGATGCATCAGAGAATGCAAAAATTGAGCTATCACAACGCCAATCCACGAATATAAACCTGCCTTATATTACAACTGATGCCAGCGGCCCAAAATTCCTCAATATTGATCTCACACGTTCAAAACTTGAACAACTAATCGGGGACCTTGTGGAATCCACGGTGGGACCGGTTAAACAGGCATTGAGCGATGCAAAGCTCGAGCCAAAAGACATTGATCATGTCCTCCTGGTTGGAGGATCCATTCGTGTGCCACTCGTACACGATACGGTCAAAAAGATCATTGGAAAGGAGCCTGACAAGGGTATCAACCCGGATGAGTGCGTCGCTCTTGGTGCAGGAATTCAGGGAGCTGTTCTCACTGGTGAGACAAAGGATATCGTCCTTCTCGATGTGACACCGCTTACGCTGGGCATAGAAACACTTGGAGGCATCGCGACCAAACTGATCGAACGCAATACTACAATTCCGACACGAAAAAGCCAGATATTCTCTACCGCCGCCGATGGCCAGACAAGTGTCGAAATTCATGTGGTTCAGGGAGAACGTGCTCTTGCAAAAGACAACTTCACCCTCGGCAGGTTCCAGCTGACCGGCATCCCCCCTGCGCCCAGGGGCATACCCCAGATTGATGTCACGTTCGATATAGATTCAAACGGTATTATCCACGTATCGGCAAAAGACCTTGGTTCCGGCAACCAGCAGGCAATCTCGATCAAGGGAGATAAGAAACTCTCTGATGAAGATATCAAGAAGATGATGGATGCAGCCAAACAGTTCGAGGCTGACGATAAGAAAAAGCGTGAAGAGATTGAGTTGCACAACCAGGCTGATACAGCGGTTTTCACTGCTGAAAAAATGTTAAAAGAAAGCGGCGACAAGCTTGAATCAGAAGACAAAATCAAAGTCGAGGAAGGTATTGCTGCGGTAAAGAAAGCGCTTGATGAGGACAATCTTGAATCAATCAAGAAGACCATGGAAGAATTGACAGAATCAGTCTATGCGGCAACAACCAAGATCTATCAGAAAATGCAGGCCGAACAGGCATCACAACAACAGCCAGAGGCAGATGGCTCACCCGGGCAGGAGAAAAAATCCGATGATAATGTCGTTAATGCCGACTATAATGTAAAAGAAGAGTGAGGATAGATGGGTGCGGGAGACTACTACGATATCCTTGGCATACCCCGTAATGCTGATGATAAAGAGATTAAGAAAGCATACCGCAACCTCGCACGGAAGTATCATCCCGATGTATGCAAGGATTCGGGTGCAGAAGAGAAATTCAAAGAGATCAACGAAGCGTATAGTGTTCTGTCCGATGAGCAGAAGAAAGCACAATACGATAATATGGGTCATGAAACATATACCAACGCGTCCAAAGGCTCCTATACCGGTGGAGGCGGGTTCGGGGGAGGAGGTTTCTATACCGACTTTTCGGGTTTTGGTGATATCTTTGACTTCTTTGGCGGTGGTCAGCGGCGATCCGGTCCTCAGTCCGGCGCTGATTTGCTCATGCGCATCCAGATCAGGCTGGAAGATGCTGTAACCGGTGTGGATCGTGACATCGAAGTCATGCACACGGAACCGTGTCCGGCATGTAACGGATCCGGAAGTGAAACCAAACGGCTGAATACCTGTCCCCGCTGCGGAGGAACAGGGCAGATGCGTCAGGCTGCTCATTCATCCTTCGGCCAGTTCGTCCGAATGATGACCTGCAATCAGTGTGGCGGGAAGGGGAAAATTCCTGAAAAAGTCTGCAAAGAATGCAAGGGGTCCAGTCATTCGCGGGTGAAACGAAAAGTGTCCGTACATATACCCGCAGGAATTGACAATGGTATGAGACTCCGCATGGAGGGCTACGGTGAGGCCGGGGATTTCGGGGCACCCAGTGGTGATCTGTATATTGAGGTATATGTCCTGCCCCATGACCGGTTTACACGGACTGGTGATAATCTCGAGACGATCATCGAAATCAGTCCTGTACAGGCAGTGCTGGGTACATCAATTGAGATCGAAACTATAGATAAACGGCATATTGATTTGAGAGTTCCTTCGGGTATCCAGTTCAATACCGCATTAAAAATTTCCGGTGAAGGGGTAAAACGCCGTGGAAAGCCCGGGGATCTCCTTGTCAGGGTGAAAATTGTCACACCAAAGTCAATCGGCAGTGAACAGAAGGAACTCTACCAGAAACTCGCCGAACTTGAAGGAAAGAGCAGTACTATAGGCGGATTCTTTTCCGGAATAATGGGTGGAAAGAAGAAAAGTAAACAGTAAATCAAGGATTACAAACATCAGATCTCATTTTTTGTATGCACTTTTTTATTTTTACGCACTTATTTGAGCGCCTGTAACCAATAATGTAAGGATGAGACTGCTCTTTGAGCTGTCAGGTGAAAATCCGACACTCCCCTTTGCAGAACTTGACTGTGTTGGTAAAATTATTGATCGGCGTCTTCAGGTAGCGGTCGTAGAATCCCCTGATCCGGAACTGGCGCATCGGCTTGCCATGACCCGGGTCGTTTCAGAATATCTCGGTGAATGCGAACCGAATATTCCTGCATTCCGAAAACTTCTCAGGGATCTGGCCATTGAGACTGGTCTGTCGTTTGCCGGGCGTGCAAAAAAAGTTCATGGGGGCTGTCTTATGAGAAATCCCTCATCACAAAGGGAGTTTGAACGACTGATCGGCACTATGATATCAGGTCCTGTTTCACTCGATAACCCGGCGGCCGAATATCGCGCTGTACTCTCAGAGGACAGGTGTTATTTCGGTAAAGTACTTTTTTCTATCGATCGCGGGACCTATGACGTCCGCAATCCGGGAAAACGGGACTTTTTCCATCCGGGTGTAATGATGCCAAGAATGGCGCGGACGCTCATCAATCTGACCTGTGCTCAGGCCAACGATATAATGCTTGATCCGTTCTGCGGTACAGGTGGTATACTTATCGAAGGGGAGATGCTCGGATTGCGTGTCATGGGAAGTGATTTTGACCCGATGATGATCAGCGGCAGCCGGCAAAATGTATCTACCCCGGACCTCATGCTTGCTGATGCAACACATCTGCCGTTTGGTAACCATTCAATTGATGCAGTGGTGACGGATTTTCCCTACGGCCAATCGGTCTGTATTAAAAAAACTGATACTATGGGAAATCTTTATGCTGATACCCTTGACGAAATTCTGCGTGTACTAAAAACCGGACACAGGGCCGTGGTGGTCACGCATAAGGATATTTCCGGTATTGTCGTACCGCACATGACGATTCTGCAGCAGCATGAGCAGCGGGTACATAAAAGTCTTACCCGTCGTATTCTCGTTCTGACACACGGCTAGGTGATTATCTTCTCCAAGAATCCTTTATGTAAATCTTTGACCACATATATTCTGGATAGTATGAAAAGAGAGAAAGGGTATAGACAGGTACTATTTGTGCTTGTCATGGTATCCTGCACATGCATTCCGGTATCAGCATATTCCAGTGAGGCAATCGGATGGTACGAGCAGGGAAATGCGCTTCTGGAAAATAAAAATTATACTCAGGCTATTGAGGAATATAATCGTGCAATTATGCTTGAACCGGGATATTTTGAAGCATGGAACCAAAAGGCAGATGCACTTAACCGTGCACAGCACTTCAGCGAAGCGCTTGCAGCAAGCGATCATGCAATTGAACTTAAATCAGACTTTGTCCAAGGATGGATAAACCGGGGTTATATTCTGTATAATCTCGGCCGTTATGATGAGGAACTGAAAGCATATGAGACAGCCATTACCATTGATCCTGCCAGTCCCGAAGCCTGGTTTAATAAAGGATATTCCCTTGCCGGCATGAAGAGATATGATGAAGCAATTGCGGTATTCGACAAAGTTCAGGAGCTTGATCCCACATTCCCGAATCTGGCAGCTAACAAACGTATCGCCGAACAGAATCGTGATGCAATAACACCATTGTATATAAAATATGCTCCTGTTATTGGTGTTGTGGCAATTTTTATGATTGGTTCAATTGTCTGGTACATCGCAGTGCGAAAAGAATATGACAAATGAGTAATTTCTCTGATGATGCGAAAATAAAGATACCATTTTTTGATCTTTTCCGGCCGATAAAATCGTATTTTCAATTATCTTTCATAGCTCGGAAAACAGACAATTGTCGGGGTAGCAGAGTAAGATGAATTGCGCGGCTGCTTTGCCACATTTTATAATCTTAAGGAAATATTTTCACATACCCGCCCGGTTCTTTCGGATTTTCAGATAGCGGATGAATCAGACAGCAATTGTTCTGATTGTGACAGAATAATTCAACAGACGAGCGATTGCGGGCATATGGTAGGAATCCGGAATCGTGCATAACTCAGACACGGCCCTTCTTTCATAGGGTTTATTTTAAGTATCTCTGGATTAATTTTTAAAAAAAAGGTATGGAGAATAAAGAAATGCAAATAAACCTCTTATAGTGCCTTTTTGTAACAAATGTTAGCTTCTTCATGTTTTCCAATCGTATCAAGTATCCCTGCAATATCATTCCACACTTCCTTGCGTCCAGGATCGATTTCCAGTGCATGTTTCAGGCTGGTCAGAGCGTCCTGGTACTTTCCCAGCTCATATAAAGCACGCCCTTTATAGATCCACGCGTCTACAAAATCCGGTTGCAGGGATATCATCGCTTTGAATGCTTCAATAGCATTCTCGTACCGCCCGAGTGCAATCAATGCACTGCCTTTGGTGAAATATGCTATTGAGAATGAGGGATCAACGGACACTGCCCGCTCATATGATTCAATTGCATCGCTGCTTTGACCCCGGGCCGCGAGTGCCATACCGTGCCGTGTCCAGCCAACAGCATTATCCGGGTCCAGATCGAGGCTTTTGTCGTAGGCAGCCTGAGCCTCCTGATACTTCCCGAGATCATAGAGAACATTGCCTTTTCCCATCCATGCCTCAGCAAGGTTACTATCCTGTTCCAGTGCTTTTTCAAATGTCTCGACAGCGTCCCGCGACATACCAAGTTCAGCAAGTGAAATGCCTTTATGGGATAGTGTAGCGGCGCTTTGGCTGATCTCAAGAGATCGGTCGAATGATTGTATTGCCTCTCTGTGCTGATCGAGTGCAGCATATGCCAGTCCCTGATAATAGTATACCTCAGCTGCCCCACTATTGTTTTCCAGCGCATGTTCAAATGCAGTGATCGCCTCATCATAATTGCCCATCTTAAAATATGCCCTTCCCTTCCAGAAAAATGCCTGATAACAGGTAGGATTGATCTCCCATGCCCGTTCAAATGCGGAGATTGCTGCATCATAGTTATCAAGTGCAAGAAGAGCCCTGCCTTTCTCATAGAGAGCGTCTGCAAATCCCGGGTTATGAGCAAGAGCACGATCAAATGATCCGATCGCCTCTTTATACTTTCCGGTATGAATGAGGGCCCTTCCTTTCTCATACAATGCTTCCATGTATTCCGGATTTATTTTCAGTGCCGCATCAAATGAAAGAATTGATTCATCATACGCCTGAAGATGGGTAAGGGCTATTCCTTTGTGATGATGTACCTCTGCGTACTGGTCATTTAACGCTAAAGCCTGATTAAACGCATTCACTGCCTCACCATAGCGCTCACGCTGAAGGCAGGTTATGCCCTGATAATAGAATGCCTCCGGAAACTCAGGCTGTATAGCCAGCGCCATATCAAATTCTCTCAGTGCCTCATTGTGTCTTTTTAAGTGAATTAATGCGATTCCGCGGTAAAGGTGGGGCAACGCGTTTGTTGCATTCAGGGAAATTGCATGGTCATAACAATCAATGGCCCCATCATATTTTCCAAGATGTGCCTCTGAAATTCCCTTATAGAGCCATGCATCAGAAAATGAATTGTTCTCATCAAGAGCCTGATTATATGCATTGATTGATTCGTAATACATCGAGAGACCCGAAAAAGCCCGCCCCTTTTCAAAGAATGCTTTGGCACATTTCGGGCGGAGGACGAGTGCTGTTTCGAAGTTTTTGATCGCATCATTAAATCTGCCGACACGGGAGAAGGATACCCCGAGATAATAAAAGGTCGGTGCATCTTTTTTATCAATACTCAGAGCCTTGTTGAAACAGCTGATAGCCTCACGATCACGGCCAAGCGCAGACAGTACTATTCCCTTCCCCGTCCAGACAAATGCAGCTGTCGGCTTCAGGCGTAATGCAAGGTCGAAAGATACGATTGCATCGTCATATCTCAGGAGTCGTGAAAGTGCCATTCCCTTATGATAAAGCGCGTCGATATGTTTCGGCTGGATTACGAGGGCATTGTCGTATGAGAGTATTGCTTCGTTATCCATACCCAATGCAAAGAGTGCCCGCCCTTTGTAATAGAATACAGACACAAAATCCGGACGTATTTCCAGTGCCTTATTAAACGCTTCAATGGAGTCTTCATAACCGGAAAGTTCGAAGAGTGCGGTACCCTTGAGATACCAGGCATCAGCGAGAGTCGGATCAATCTCGAGTGACTTGACATATGCCTCGATCGCATCGTTGTATTTTTTTAGATCTGCCAGCGCCATGCCACGGTTCAGCAATGTTTCAACAGACAGGGGATTAAACTGTAATACGCGGTCAAACGCTTCAATTGCATCTTTCTGGCGTTTGGTGGCAACGAGTGCCAATCCTTTGTTATAGAATGCCCTGGCATTTCCTGAATCAAGATCGATATTTTTATTGAATGCAATAATGGCATCTTCGTACCGCCCCAGTTTTGCCAGTACAAGACCTTTATGGAAATATACCTCTGCATAATTCTTCTCGAGGCTGATGGCCTTATCATACGATCTTGCACTTTCACGATACATCTCAAGTGATGCAAGTGCCTTTCCCTTGTCAAACCATGCCTCGGTAAAGGATCCATCAATCTCAAGTAACCGGTCAAATACTCTGATTGCCTCATCGAACCTGCCAATCCTTGCAAGTGCAACTCCTTTATAGTGCAGCGCTGCTGTATGCGCCGGATCCAGATCGAGCGCCTGGTTGTATACGGTAATTGCCTCGGTTGTCTGTTCAAGAATATCCAACGAACGTGCTTTGTTATAATATGCAGCAAAATAATCCGGTTTTATTGAGATAGCTTTATCAAACGCGAATAGTGCATCTTCGTGTCGTGATAGTTTTACAAAGATAATACCCTGTTCAAACCAGGCTGCTGCATTATCAGGTGTGATGACAAGCAGGCGCCCGAATAACTCCACTGCCTGATCATAGCTTCCGATCTCGGCAAAAGCTGCTGCATTATGATAGAGCGCGTCAGTATTATCAGGATTAATAGCGAGGACCTTTTCCAGTACCTTTATCGCCTCTTCAAAGTTACGGATACGGAACAAGGCGATGCCTTTGGCATGCAGGGCACTGATATCATCCGGCAAATAGTCAAGTACGACGTCAAAAGAACTGATTGCCTCCTGATATTTTCCAAGAATGGCAAAAGATTTTCCCCTTTCCAGAAACGCTTTGGGATTATCAGGCTTGTAAATAATACTGTCGTCAAATGCTGAGATTGCCTCACCAGGATGGTCAAGGCATGCAAGCACTAATCCTTTCTCATACCAGATTTCAGGATCTGTACTATTCAGAGCCAGTGCTGCATCAAATGCGTGCTCAGCCTCATCATATCTGCCGAGTATGACCAATGATAATCCGCGTAAATATGGCGGTTCGTACTGTTTGGGAAGTTGCGAGGATGCACGTCCGAGAATCTCCTGTGCCTCTTCATGCCGTTCCAGATTTGCAAGCGCCCTCCCCTTTTGTAAAAGAATCTCTCCGTTGTCAGCATCTTTTGTGAGGGCACTATCAAAAATATGAACAGCTTCTTCATACTCTGCGAGCCGGAAAAGTGCACTTCCCAAAGAGAAAAGCAAGGGGATATTAAACGGATCATTCTGACGGGCTTTTTGAAAAGCATCTACAGCCTGCTCATCTTTACCCAGTTGTTCATAGGCAATTCCTTTATGGAACCATGCCGGTGAAAAATCAGGGATGCGCGTAAGTATTTCTTCGAATGAACCAATCGCCTCTTCGTACTTTTTAAGATTTTCCAGTGCCAGGCCCCTGTTATAATGACCCTCGGCAAAGTCATGATCAAGGAAAATAGCTTTTGAAAATGATGATTCTGCCTCTTCATATCTTCCCAGCTTTGCATATGCAAGACCCAGTTCAAAATGCCCGTCCCTGTTCTGGTCATCGATTGCAAGAGCAGAGATGAATGCTGTGACTGCCTCATCATAGTGATTCAGATTTAACAGGGCGTATCCTTTTTCATAATACGCAGCATAGGTATTCGGGTTGAGTGCGATTGCCCGGTCGAATATGGTTCGTGCTTCTTCAAATCGTTTAAGGGAGTTTAGTACAAGACCTTTGTTAAACGTGGCGTCATAACTCTCCGCATCGAGGGTGAGGGCTGCATTGAATGCCAAAAGTGCCTCCTCATACCGTTTCATGTTTTTGAGTACCAGGCCTTTGTTGAAATATGCAAGGGTAAAGGATGTGTCAACGGAGAGGGTCCTGTCAAATGCGGCGATGGCTTCCTGATTTCTGGCAAGACGGCTCAGTGCCAGTCCTTTCTCAAAGAACGCATTGACAAACTTCGGATCAAGTGCCGTAGCCTGTTTAAATGCTTCAACTGCTTCGACATCTTTGCCAAGCCGCGCAAGTGCTATCCCTTTGTCATAATAGGCATTTGCGTATTTCGGGTTGATAGCAAGAACCCGGTCATATGATGAGACTGCTTCTTCATACCTCCCAAGTTCCAGAAGGGCAATTGCCCGATCATACCACCCGTATGCAGAACCGGGTTTTAGTTCCAGTGCACGTGTAAGGGCTTCAAGTGCAGGTTCATAGTTACTGAGCGAAAGGAGCGTACTTCCCTTCCGTAACCATGCTGAGGCGCAGGACAGATCGTAAGAAAGCACCCGATCAAAGCATATAATCGCCTCAGGAGGGTCACCGAGCTCAATATGCGATTTTCCCTTGCGGTACCAGGCAGCAGTATTGTCAGGAGAAAGGGAAATGGTCCTCTCAAATGCCTCAAGTGCTTCTGAAAAACGTTCCAGTTCAAAAAGCACGCTCCCCTTGAGCAGCCATGCGTCAGGATTATTATTTTCAAGATTCAGAGAGGATTCCAGCGCTTCAAGTGCCTCATCAAATCTTTTGAGATATGACAGCACAATGCCTTTGTTAAACCAGGCGTCAAAACTACCCGTATCGAGGTTGAGCGCCGCATTAAATTCTGAAAGTGCCTCTTTATACCGCTTCAGATTTTTGAGTAGCATTCCCTTCTGGTAATGTGCAGGAGTATAGGATGCATTTATGGCAAGTGCATGGTCAAATGCGGCGATGGCTTCCTGATTTCTGGCAAGACGGCTCAGTCCCAGTCCTTTCTCAAAGAACGCATTGACAAACTTCGGATCAAGTGTCGTAGCCTGTTCAAATGCTTCAACTGCTTCGACATCTTTGCCAAGCCGCGCAAGTGCTATCCCTTTGTCATAATAGGCATTTGCGTATTTCGGGTTGATAGCAAGAACCCGGTCATATGATGAGACTGCTTCTTCATACCTCCCAAGTTCCAGAAGGGCAATTGCCCGATCATACCACCCGTATGCAGAACCGGGTTTTAGTTCCAGTGCACGTGTAAGAGCTTCAAGTGCAGGTTCATAGTTACTGAGTGAAAGGAGCGCACTTCCCTTTCGTAACCATGCTGAAGTACATGACTGATCGTAAGAAAGCACCCGATCAAAGCATACAATCGCCTCGGGGGTGTTTCCGAGTTCAATATAGGATTTTCCCTTGCGGTACCAGGCACTAGTATTGTCAGGAGAAAGGGAAATGGTCCTCTCAAATGCCTCGAGCGCTTCTGAATAACGTTCCAGTTCAAAAAGCACGCTCCCCTTGAGCAGCCATGCGTCAGGATTATTATTTTCAAGATTCAGAGAGGATTCCAGCGCTCCAAGTGCCTCATCAAACTGACGGAGTTTTACAAGAGCTATACCCCGCTGGTACTGCACTGCAGCGTTCTTTGGCTCCAGTGCCAGCATTTTATCAAAAGCGTTAAGGGCCTTATCGTTTTTCCCAAGACTGGCAAAGGAAATCCCGGTCTGGTATAGTGCGTCTGTGATGGAAGCGTCACAGGTGAGTGCCTGATTGAAAGAGCGGATTGCCTTTTCATACTTTTCTGTGGCGTTCAGCACGAGTCCTTTATGATAGTGTGCCAATGCGTGTTCTGGAACATATTCAAGTGCATAGTCAAATGCTTTTAAGGCATCTGAATACCTTCCGATGCGGAAGAGGGCAAGACCTTTGTTAAACGCAGCATCGGGATACGCAGGTTCCAGGGTCAGTGCCTGTTCATAGGCAGTCACTGCATCTTCATCGTGCCCTGTTGCAGAGAGTGCCTGGCCCCGGCCGAATGCGGCAGTGGCATTTTGTGGATCGATCTGGAGGGTCTTATCAAATGCTGCGACAGCTTCATTGAACTCTTTAAGCCTGAAAAGTGCCTCACCTTTAGCTAAATACGCAGGAGCATTTTCAGGAGTGAGTTCAAGCGAACGGTTCAGGGATACAATGGCGTCCTTATCTCGTCCCGCTGCCATGAGGGCACGTCCATGGTTATAGTAGAGTGCCCCACTCTCAAGTCCCAGAGTGATTGCCAAATCAAACGCTGCAACGGATTCCTCATGCCTTCCGAGAGTCGCGAGTGCGAGCCCTTTATTATAGGCTGCATCCTGCATACCAGGACTGAGATCAAGCGCCCGGTCAAACGAAGGAACTGATTCTTCGAACCGGTTCAGTCCGGTAAGCATCATCGCTTTATGGTACCATGCCACTGCACATGAATCATCAAGTGAGAGCATTCTTTCGAATGCCTCAAGGGCATTGTCATAGAGTGACAGGTATTCATAACCGGTTCCCTTGTAATAATACGCTTCGGCATTCTTTTCATCGATGCTGATTACCTTTTCGAAGCTTGTAATCGCTTCTTCCCAGCGTTTGAGATGCAGGAGAGATTTTCCCCGATGGAATAAAGCAAAAACATTCTGAGGCTTTCGTTTCAGGGATTTTGCAAAAGATTCAACCGCTTCCTTGTAACGATCCAGCTTGTAGAGTGAATACCCCTTGCAGGAAAGAATATCAGGGTTCCCCGCATCATTTTCCAGTGCCCGATCCAAGGCAACGACAGCATCTTCGTACCTGGCCAGTTTTACCAGTGCGATACCTCTTCCCTGGTGTGCAAGGGCATTTTCCGTGTCAAGTACAAGGGTGGCATCGAACTCAGTAATCGCGTCTTCATACCGGTTATTCTTTACCAGTATCTCTCCCTTGACGCGATGTGAGATCACATCAGTTGGATCAAGTTCAAGTGCCCGATCGAAGGATGCTAAGGCATCCTCATATTTTTCAAGTGCGAAAAGCGCCAGTCCCTTTTCTGCATGTACACGGGAATTATTGATACCAAGCTCGACACAGCGATTAAATGCTTCAAGAGCTTCATCCGGCTTTTTTATATGGGAAAGCGCCAGTCCCTTTTCATACAGGATGTCAGCCGAATCAGGTTTAAGCAAAAGAAGCGAATCAAAAGCTTCCACTGCCTCTTCATGCTTTTTTTGGATTGCCAATGCTTTCCCCATCTCACTCCATGCTTCAGTCCGGGAGGGGTTGAGAGCGAGAGCCCTGCTGAAGGCATCTGCAGCATCAGAATAGTGCTGCATGCGTACGAGTGCAAGTCCTTTATAATAATAAACCCGTTCGCATCCAGGGTCCATCTGGTTAATCCGGGAGTATCCGGCAATCGCTTCTTCGGACATTCCCTGGAAATCAAACGCACGTGCCTGGCCATACAATGCCGTGATATCATCATGATCTGTCAAAAGCACCTGCCTGAATGCCTCGGCTGCCTCATGATACATGCCAAGTGCCAGAAGTGCTCTTCCTTTCTGGAGATACGCATCGGTAAACTCAGGCATCAGGCTGTTTGCCTGTTCGAAAGCATCTGCAGCCTCATTTACCTTGTCAGCTTTTGCGAGTGCGATTCCCTTATAGTAAAATGCCTCCCCGAATTCGGGTTCGATGGCCAGTGCCTGATTGAATGCATTTGCTGCATCCTCAAAGTTTTCGAGGCTGATGTGTGCCCTGCCTTTATAAAACCAGGTGTGAGGGTTCTTTACATCAATATCCAGTGAGGAGTTATAGGAAAGAATGGCTTCATCATAGCGCCCGATTGCGAAGAGACAGAATCCTTTAATCAGCCATGCGTTGGCAATCGCAGGAGATACTTCGAGCGTACGGGAAAGGGCTGTAATTGCATCATTGAACTCCCCAAGTTCAGCGAGCGAGAGTCCTTTGTGATACATTGCATCCGTATAACCGGGATCGATCTCGAGGGTACGGGTAAATGCATATACCGCTTCATTATGCTGTCCCAGTGCTGCGAGGGCTAATCCCTTCTGGTACTGGATATCAGCTCTTGAGGGATTGATACTATAAGCAGCATCAAATGCAGCAATGGCTTCTTCATAGTTTTCCATGTGTGCAAGTGCAATCCCTTTCTGAAAGAGGGTTTCCGGATCGTCCGGTGTAATCTCCAGGTTAATATTGAAAGCAAATACTGCTTCATTATACATGCCGGCATTTGCCAGTGACCGGCCTTTGTGGAAAAAGGCAGGTGCGAAGCTTGGTATAAGTTCCAGCAGACGATCAAATGAGGTAACCGCCTCAAGATCCCTGCCAAGGTGTATCAATGCAAGACCTTTGTCATAATAAGCCTGTGCATTGACAGGGTCGAGTTCAATTGTCCGGTCAAATGCAGAAACTGCCTCATCATACCGTTCAAGACCAGTAAGGGCCTTTCCTTTCTGGTATGCTGCATCTGTAAAGTCCGGTCTGAGTCCAAGGGCG
>CAYWHL010000025.1:0-16826 GCA_964457995.1 uncultured Methanoregula sp.
AGTTTGTTACCCTTGATGATGCATTTTGCTCAACTTCATCGATTATGCCGCAGAAAAAGAACCCGGACACCGCTGAGATTATGCGGGCAAAGTCCGGATCCGTCTTCGGTGCATTTGCCGGAGCACTCCTTACCGTTAAAGGACTTCCCATGAGTTACAACCGCGACCTCCAGGAGCTCACCCCCCATATATGGCGCGGTATGCGGGACGTAAAAGAGAGCCTCCGTCTTCTTATCGATATGCTCTCGAGTGCAACTTTCGATACTGAGCGGATGAAAGAAGAGGCGGGCAAAGGATTTTCAACAGCAACCGAACTTGCTGATACGCTGGTCAGAACATACGGCCTACCCTTCCGCACCGCACACAACGTTGTCGGGAGAGCGGTGCAGAAAGGATCTCTCTCACTTTCCACACTTGAAGAAGCTGCACTTGAAGTCGGGGGAGGAATATCCCTTGTAGATAAAGGACTCACCCAGCAGAATATCGATGAAGTGCTTGACGTATCATATTCCCTTGCGCTCCGAAAAGCTACAGGAGGACCAGCGCCCTTTGCAGTCAGAATCGCCATAGAAGAACGTAAAAAGCAGCTCGATGCGGATTCATCAATTATCGATCAACGGCTCAGAAAAATCTCAAAAGCAAAAGAGGATGTAATTGCAATGGCCCGGAGGCTGGTAGCATAAACCCGCAGTTTACCTCAGGTGATTTGGTTAAATGCACCTGTGGAGGGGCAACACGGAGAGGAATTTTCATAACTGAACGTGATGGGATGGCAGTTGTGAAACTGGATTCCGGCTATAATATTGGCGTGGATCCTCTTTCCTGTACATTTTTTGGGCATCCTGCAGATTTCCCACCAAAAAAATCCGAAGTCCTGCAAAATACCGATCTCCCTCATCTCTCTATTGTATCAACTGGTGGGACAATTGCGAGCAGGATCGATTACCGGACCGGATCGGTCACCAGCCAGTTTGATGCCAACGATATCCTGGTTGCAATACCCGAGCTTGCAAAGGTTGCAAATTACCGGACAATTCCGCTCGCTACCATACTGTCCGAAAATATGACTCCAGTGATTTGGCAGGAACTCGCCCGTGCTGTATACAAAGAGATTAAAAAAGGGGTTACCGGTGTTATCATCACCCATGGTACCGACACGATGGCGTATAGTTCAGCGGCAATCAGCTTCATGATCGACACCCCGGTGCCTGTTGTTTTTGTTGGATCGCAACGGTCTGCTGACCGGCCATCCAGTGATAATGCGATGAATGCTGTATGCGCCGCCAGCGCAGCAACCAGCGATCTTGGGGAGGTTGCGGTAGTAATGCATGCCACTACGAACGATGACACCTGCGCGATTCACCGGGGAACACGCGTGCGCAAGATGCACTCATCACGTCGTGATGCGTTCCGGAGCATGGGGATAGACCCCATTGGTTCTGTTGCATATCCATCCCGCGAAGTAACCCTGAAAAGCTATGCATTACGACGGGGGAGCCAGACGCTCGCCCTGCATGACAAGCTGCAAGAAGACTGCGGGCTTGTCCAGTTCTATCCCGGGATGTCTCCTGACCTGCTCAAAGCGTATGAGGGGTACAAAGGACTCGTCCTTGCTGGTACCGGGCTCGGGCACGTCAGTACCACACTCCTCCCCTCCTTAAAAAAACTCATAAAAAGCGGTACCATAGTTATGATGACCACCCAGTGCATGCAGGGCAGGGTCTGTGACCGGGTTTATGATACCGGGCGCGACCTGCTTACGGCAGGTGTCATTGAAGGTGGCGATATGCTTCCCGAAGTGGCACTCGTGAAAATGATGTGGGTGCTGGGCAATGAGAGGGATCCGGAAAGAGCGGCTGCGCTTATGCAGACAGATCTCAAAGGCGAATGCAACCGGAGGAGCATACATGGATTATAAGATGGCAGGACTGACGGCAGGAATTGAGATCCACCAGCAGCTGAATACAAAGGAGAAACTATTCTGCCATTGCCCGACACTCCTCCGTGACAGTAAAGAACATTCTGGAGAATTTTTCCGCTATCTCAGGGTCACAGAGAGTGAAATGGGAGAGATCGACCGGGCGGCTCAGGAAGAGATGAAGCGTGACCGGAAATTCTATTATTATACGTATGATACAACATGCCTTGTTGAAAATGATGAGGAGCCACCGGCACCGCTGAACGATGAGGCACTTTCAGTCTGCCTTACTATTGCAAAGATGTTTGGCATGACACCAATCCAACAAGTGCATACGATGCGCAAACTCGTTATTGATGGATCAAACACAAGCGGATTCCAGCGCACGGCCCTTGTCGCACTGAACGGGACACTCCCTAATGGGGGTGGGATCGAGACTATTTGCCTTGAAGAGGAGGCAGCCCAACGGGTCAAAGATGACATTTTTTCTCTTGATCGCCTGGGTATCCCGCTCATTGAAATCACCACCTCTCCCTGCATGCACACCCCCGAAGAGGTGCGGGAGGTAGCCGAGTATATTGGAATGGTACTTCGCTCGACAGGAAAGGTGAAGCGGGGGATTGGTACGATCCGTCAGGATGTGAATATATCAATCCGTGGCGGTGCCCGCGTCGAGATCAAGGGGGTCCAGGATCTTGAACTGATCGCTGAGGTAGTCAGGCGCGAAGTGCAGCGGCAGCAAAATCTCCTCGCAATAAGGAACGAACTCCGGCAGCGAAAAGCATCAGTCCATGATAATTCACAGAATGTAACCGATCTTTTCAAAGACACAAAATCCCAGGTCCTCAAAAAGGCGAAACGAATCTATGCGATCAAGCTCGAAGGGTTTGCCGGCCTGGTAGGGCGTGAGATACAGCCAGACCGCCGGCTCGGCAGCGAAATGTCAGACTATGCCAAAAAATGCGGGGTTGGGGGGATTTTTCATACTGATGAACTTCCTGCATATGGTGTCACTGCAGACGAGGTCATACGGTTGAGAGTATGCCTGAATGGAGGGGATCAGGACTGCGTGGTGATTGTTGCAGCTGTGAATGATAACCAGGCTGCCTGTGCTATTAACCAGGTTATCTGCCGGGCAAACCTGGCCCTCTCAGACAAACCGGTTCCGGAAGAGACCCGGAAAATGATCGAAGCCGGCAGTTCTACCTATATGCGCCCACTTCCCGGAGCAGCACGAATGTACCCTGAAACTGATGTGATTCCGGTGATCATTACTGATGACCGCTGGAATGCCACCACGGTTCCCGAACTGCTGACTGTAAAAGCCCGGCGCTTCTCTTTGAGATATGAAATAGAACCGCATTATGCAACCCAGCTGGCATTATCAGAAAAACTCCCTCTGTTTGAACGCGCACTGGCAGAGGGAATCAAACCCAAACTCGCGGCTTTCACCATTCTCTCCACATCGACAGAACTCCGGCGGGAAGGTGTCGAAGTTGGAAAAATTTCCGATGAAGATTATCTTGCAACCTGGCATGCTGTTGAAAGCGGCAGAACTGCAAAAGAGGCTATTCCTGATATCTTAAGGGGTCTTGCATCCGGAAGTTCATTTGAAGATGTAATCAGGAAACTCTCTCCGGCAGTCTCTTTACAGGAACTGGAATCTATCATTCAAAAGATAGTCGCTGACAGATATGATTTTGTAGCACAGAAAGGAAAAACAGCACTAGGTCCGCTGATGGGTGTGGTAATGACTGAAGTGAGAGGCTCGGTTGACGGAAAAATCGTGAGTGACATCCTTAAAAAGGAAATTGATTCCATACTTGTAGCAAAAAAACCGTAATTTTTTATCCGGGTCCACCTTTCATGACTACCGGCGCGAACATTTATGAGTGGTGCAGCAGAATTAGATAAGGAGTTTAATTATGGGTAAAACAGGCACTACAATCTGGGCACAGGTAAAAGGCGTTAAGGGACAAATACGGCTCGTTCCAAAAAGTGAAGGCAATCTCAAAACACCAGGTCCGAACCAGCGGTTCAAAGCCGGTGTGAATATCAAGAAAGTTCATGCAATGGATGAAGCTGAACAAGGACGAGGCGGTAGGCGCGGGGGTAAGCGCGGGGGTAGGCGCGGGGGCGACCGTTCCGGTGGATCCGGCTTAAACGAGTCCACAGCAAGTCCGCTTATCCGCAGACGCATGCGCAGGGCAAAGGTCTCTGCATTGGGAACTAAAGCAAAGGCCTCACGATAACCTTTAAAAGCAGGTTAAATCTGAGCCCGGAATGCACAGGGGTTCACCCAGCCCTTCTGTTTTTATCGATTTTGGTGAGGATACTGAGGATTTTTTTTCTCCCAATAATAATTATCTTTTATTGGTAACATCTATGGTTAGTATGGATCTTGAAAAAGCAGTGAAGAGTTATCAGTTTGGCGAACGGGCAAAATCCGAGCTTATCATATGTTCCCAGCTATGCCATGCAATAACGGGATTTTCTGACAGTGAGCGTGCAGGAGGGCGACGAATGCTCCTGATGCTGATGGAGTCGGTGAGAAGCGAACTCCAGTTTGCTGCCCGGAGCACCGGACAATCAGAATTCAACAAGGCAATTAATGCTCTCAATGAAGCAATTTCACTCCTGGAGAGCAACCAGCCTGAACAGGCATCTGAAAAGATCGCCAATGCCATTAGTGCATCGACAACCCCTGCACAGGAAGCGTGGCAGGTACTTGCAGAACATGGAATCTTCTGATTTTTTCGAGTTTCTCAAAAGCCGATCTTCGGTACGTATTTACGATGGAGATTCGCTGACGGAGGACGAAATTGATTATATCCTGAAGTGTGCAGGAACCGCACCGAGTGCCGGCAACCTTGAGTCATGGGATGTTTGTATAGTCAGGGATCCGGAGGTCAGGACCGAGCTTGCTCATGCGGCATTTGACCAGGCCCATGTGGAGCAGGCGGGCACAATCTTTGTAGTATGCGCAAACTATGTCCGATCGATGTCCCGGTATGAAGAGCGAGGGATCCTATACGGGTTGGAAGATGCAACAATAGCCTGTACCTATATGATGCTCGCTGCACATGCAAAAAAACTACATTCCTGCTGGACAGGAGCTTTTGATGACGATGAAGTGCGAGGAATTCTCGACCTGCCTCAGCATATACGACCCGTTGCACTCCTGGTTGTAGGGAGAGGATATCCCCCGTCCGTAATCACCACAAGGATGGATACAGGAGAGCATGTACACCAGGATACCTGGTAAAGGAAGAGAAAATAATGCCTGATTATGTAGTGACACTGGAATCGGCGTGGATCCTGCGCGACGTCAAATCACTTGATGATGCGATTGGAATCGCAATCAGCGAAGCAGGAAAGAGACTCAACCCTGCCGCAAAATATGTGGAAGTCGAGGCGGGTTTTCTCACATGCCCCTACTGTGAGGAAACACTTTCAAGCGCGATTGTCGTAGCTGACACGGCTCTGGTCGGGCTCGTCCTGGAGATGAAAGTCTTCCGTGCTGAGTCTCCCGAGCATGCCGAACGCATAGCAAAATCTGTAATCGGAAAGGCCCTGCGCGATGTGCCGCTGAAACTTCTGGATGTGCAGGTACTATGATCTCAATTGTCGGGCATACAGCTATTGACCATATTTCCCGTGTACCTCACCTGCCGGCTAAAAATTGCTCAACGCATATATCTCACCGGGAGATCTATTTTGGCGGTGGTGCAGCAAATATTGCTGCTGGTATTGCCATGTTAGGGGAGCAGGTCACCCTCATCTCCTGTGTCGGAGGGGACTTTGCAGGCAGCGATTACGACAGCTGGATGAACAGAATCGGGATCCATCAGCAGTTCTTTGTGGTTCATGATTCGCATACTCCGACAGCTTTCATGTTTACTGACGATGCCGGGGACCAGATGACGTTCTTTGAATGGGGGGCATCCAAGGCATTTGCCTCCTCAGAATCACCATTTCTCCCATTTGTCCATCTGGCGACTGCAGATCCGGAATTCAATTGCCGGGTTGCCGAGAGAAGTGAGTTCACCTCTTTTGATCCTGGACAGGATGTATTCTGGTACACCAAAGAACAGCTCGGGATAATCCTTTCCCATACAGACATTCTTTTTGCCAACCAGCATGAGATACAGCAGATGTGCAGAACACTGGGAGTAACAAAAGATGCTATCATAAGGCAGGTAGGTATCGCGGTATTTACCATGAGTGGTGACGGGAGTACACTCTATTCACAGGGAAACGAGCACTTCATCCCGGCTGTCCCGGTAATCCTTGCAGATCCTACCGGGGCCGGTGATTCTTACCGTGCCGGGTTCCTCTCTGCATATAGCAGGGGATATCCACCACTAACCTGTTGTAAGATCGGTACGGTAACAGCATCTTTTGTCGTCGAACATATGGGGTGCCAGACACACCTCCCTGACTGGAACGCAATGCGTGTTCGATACCAGCAGTACTTCGGCACGCTCGAATCACCAGCTGCCAGGAACGACTGATCATGAGTTGGGCAGCGCTCACCTCCGGGGGGAAAGATTCTATCCTCTCCATCCAGAAGGCAATCGACAGCGGTATAGATGTAGAATATATGGTCACCGCCAGGCCGGATAACCAGTACTCCTTTATGTTCCATTCCACAAATCTCGATGCTGTGGCTGTCATAGCAAAAGTTGCCGGTATGAAGTATGTGGAGATAAGAACACACGGTCGTAAGGAAGAGGAACTTGCTGATCTTGAGGCAGGACTCAATGATCTGGATGTGGAAGGTGTGATTGCGGGTGCTGTCGCATCGGTTTACCAGGCTCAACGGGTGAAGGCGATTACAGACAGACTCAAAATTTTGCTCTATACACCGCTCTGGCACATGGATACGGAGATGCTGGTTACCGAAGTAGCACAGCGGATGGATGCGATGATCATTGTCACTGCAGCTGAAGGACTGGACGAATATTTTTTAGGAGCACACTTCGACGACGCACTCATCCAAAGGCTTAAACGTGTCGCTGGCATACACCGCATTAACCTTGCTGGTGAAGGCGGTGAGTACGAGACCCTGACACTTAACGCACCGTTTTATTCCCGCCCTGTCACCTACACTTCCAGCGAGATCCGGTCGTCTCCTGACCGGCATGAGCTGGTTCTTGGGGGTTTTACCTAGATGACTCAGGACAGTGATGTCAAACTCGGTCAACTCACCAGGTTTATATTCACTGCGCCTTCCTGGAAACGTTCATTATTTCTTATCATTATCCTCGGCCTGTTGATAGATGGTGCAGGCGTACGTGCCTGGGTGATCCTGCCATTTTCTGCTTTGCCATTTTCGGGTACTCTTGCATTTACTATCCCTGCGTTAGTCGCTTTCATCCTCACAAAACCCTTAATCGAGTATAACGGTAAAACGATGACCTGGAACCGGTCAGCACTCCTCGCCCTTTCCAGTACGGTCTTTGCGGTGATCATAACATTTGTCGCACTTGCATCGTCGGTGAAGCTCATCCCCCTGTTCTATGCGATTTCTCTGGGGTTTGTCTTTGGTCTCCGCCTCTTTGTGCTTGTGGCAATAGCTGATTACCGGGTTCCGCGTATGCTTGTCCCGGCGTTCACCCAGAGCAGCATCGGCATACTTGCAGGTATGCTCCTCTTTTCGCCATCATTCGGTATCCTTGCCCTGGTACTTCATTTCGTCTTCGGGCTCGGGTTTGCAATTCTTATCTGGATGATAGAACGCCCGCTCCGGCGTGCATTTAAAATACGCGGTCTTGCTTTCATCAATGCATTTATCGCCCATATGACTGATGGATCCTCAAAAGGAATGGAAAATTTCTTCCGTGAAATCGGTGAGGAGATATTTGTCCCGCAGGTAAGCTTTTTTTTCCACAGGGGGGATAAAAATCCAATAATTTTTACCGTGCCCAACCTGCACCCCGGTCCCATGGGTGAGATTGGCGGGGGCAACCTTCCCAAAGTATTGCATGATAATTTTGAGGATGAAACGCTGGTTGCGCACGGGTGCGCTACGCATGACTTCAATCTCGTTTCAGAGACAGAAATTAATAAGGTTATTGATGCTATGCAAAAATCGCGTCATGGTATTTCCTATTCCAGCGTTGCCGGGAGATCAGGTCGCCTCACTCATGGTTCCGTGCAAATTCTCTACCAGCGGTTCGGTGATTCGGTTCTTCTGGTGACCAGCCGTTCACCCCTGCGAACAGAAGATGTTGATTTTTCTATTGGTATGACTATCATGGCCGAGGGTCACCGCTGGTTCCCCCATGTTGCTGTTGTGGATGCGCACAACTGTATGACAGACCTTTCATCACCGGTACTCCTTGCAACACTGACAGCAACAGAGTACCAGCATGCGTCACTGGAAGCAATGGACAGGTGCCGTACCACTCCGCTGGATTCTTTCAGGACAGGAGTTGCCCACGTTTCGCTCCCTTACAGCAGGGAGCAGGGGTTCGGAGACCTGGGTGTCCAGGTGCTTGTGGTCGAGGTTGACGGGCAACGCACTGCCTATGTACTCATCGATGGCAACAACATAGCAGAAGGCGTGCGCGAAGAAATGCTGGGACAAATCCTGACGATCGTTGATCACGCTGAAGTGATGACTACTGATTCGCATGTCGTGAATACAATCACTGGTAAAAATCCTGTGGGCATGCACGTGCCGGTATCTGAATTCGTACCATTTGTGATTCAGGCGCTCCGGGCTGCGATCGACGATCTTACACCCTCAGAAGTCGCGGGGAGCACTGCAAACTGCGAACGTATTGTCGTCTTTGGTTCCAACCGGATCTCCCAGCTTGCAAGCACAGTAAATGCAATGCTTGTGTTTGTTGCACCACTTTCCCTTGCAATGCTGCTCCTGGCATTCCTGCTGTCTTTGGTCGCTTACATCGTTATTATCTGATCAATGACTTTGCAGAGCGGATTAAATCCATGATTAATCATTCTTTTTTTAATCCGGGCCCTTTTTGACCAAAAGATATATTCCCTATTATTCAATTACTGATTAATTGGAAAAGGGGGCAAAGAACCAGATACGGAAACTCGTGAGGCTGAATCCATCAACGGAATGTATTGTCCCGGCTGTACAGATCTGACCTTACGTGAAAATATTCCGGCTGTGTTGGATTAGGTATTTTTTACGTCATGAATCATGATCAGATCCGGTAAAATTAAAAGGCCGGGTCAGGTGAAAGAATGAAAACCGGGAAATTTTTCAGGTTTTATATATAAAAAAAATTTTATATCCATATCCTCTTGACAGGGGCCGAAATTATCTCTGTGGTACACCTATTATTATCTCACGATTACAGATGCATTTGCATCGAACGGATTTGTTCTCATTCCCAGTGAGAAGAAGTAAGGGTATTTCTTTTTAAGGTGCTGCATGTATACCAGCCATTCGATCACTAGCTGGCTGTAAACCCGGGTCAGATCACCGGACAGGTGATCATAATCCGTTTGCGGGAGATCGATTAGCTGCTCGCGTGCGATCAGTTCTTCAGAGAGGTGAAAAACTGCATGGAGCAGCCCGGTAAACCTGTCATACTCGAATAGCTGGGGATTTTCAAGAAGGGAGAGCATGAATCCCTTATACTGCGAGAGGAACGTGTGCAGTTCTTCCAAAGAAAGAGCACGACTGTCAAGCCCGAATGAATGTAATTTAAGCACGGTATGAGCTTTTTTGAAATCATCATCCGACCAGTTATTGGATACAACCAGAGCAGAGCGGATCTCGTGAATGCCCGGGTCTATTGCGCTGAACTTTTTGAGCAGTTTCGTTCCTATTTCGGAATAAAAGACCCCGATAATCATGTTCAGTTTTTCGATCTGCTGGCTGCGTTCCCGCATATCAATCAAATATTCAATCGCAGTTGCTCCAATACCAATAAAACAGGAGACACCTGTAAGAATGATGACAATGACCAGTATCTTTCCGAGTGGAGTGAGCGGGCTCAGATCCCCATAACCTACCGTCGATATAGTCACGATAATAAAATAAAATGCATCAAGTGGGGAGTAACTCTCTATGACTATCAGACCAACCAAGCCGATGAGAACGACCGCTGCAAGGATTGTGAGGTATATACGGAACCGAAAACTGATGGTTTTCATCATTCACTGTTCTTCTGCATGATGGTATAAAAGGGATACGACAGGGAAAAGAAAGATAACCCCGACCAGATTCCTGACCAATAGTTGGAATCCTTAATCGAATCCGGGCCCATCGCGGGGTTTTTATAATCTTCCGGACCGCCCCATCTCTACCCCCTCCCTACCATGGCGAGGGGAGGGCTCGCGCCCGGTTGAGATGAGATCAGTCGGTCATGTTCACTCGTCCTCGGTTCGCTCGCTTGCGCTTACAGACTCCGGCTTGCTTCGCATCACCTCGCTGTTTTTCTCAGTTGATTGGACAGATGATGACGCATCCCTTTGCTCACAGGCTCGCTGCAGGGCTTGCTGCCCTGCCCACTCCTCAAACCATTCTTTGCATCGTCTTCGTCGCTGTTGATCGTACTCATGTCTTACGTTCAGTGACCCTTAACTACCACTGCCCTCCTGTTGTGTTCGTCCCATTGCAAAGTATAGGGTTCAATCAGGAGGTTCCGCGGGAACTCGCGTGACCAGCACCTTGTCGATCCGGTTGCCGTCCATATCCACGACTTCGTAGCGCAGTCCACCGACCTCGAGATGATCACCTGTTTTTGGTATCCGCTCCAGGATAAACAGTATCAGCCCGGCAATGGTCCGGTAATGTCCGTGCTCCTCTCCCGGAAAAGAATCCACAGATAAGATTTTCTTGATACTGTCAACACGTGTATTCCCGTTGATCAACCATGAGCCATCCTCCCGTACCACAATTTGAGTATCCACCGGCTCTCCAAGAGTACGGACATTGCTGACAATCGCTTCAAGGATATCATGCAGGGTAATAACACCCTGAATGCTCCCGTATTCATCAGTGACAAGAGCAATATGCACTCCGGTTTCCTTGAATGATTCAAGGAGTTTCAGGACCGGAAGGGCATTGGGGGCAAAGAGCGGTTTTGTAACAGAAGCTTTGATATCGGGAGTGCCACCTTCAACCATTGTTGTTAGAACATCCTTTACCGATACCATACCCACAATATTGTCCAGATTTCTATCGTACACAGGAAAATTTGACTGACCGCTCGTGGTCATTTTCCGCAGGTTCTCATTAGTGGGATCGTTCAAGTCAAGGGCGATAATATCGGAGCGGTGCGTCATCAGGGAATCAACACGGCGGTCACTAAGTTCAAACACACCTTCTACCATGCTCAATTCAGCCTTCTCGAATACACCGGCTTCGGTACTTTCCGCAAGTATAATCTTGATCTCCTCTTCGGTTACCGGTTGCTCATTGATTTTGCGGAACTGAATGACCCGGAGCATGGCTTCGGTTGAATGACTGAGAATAATCACCAGCGGTGCTGTCAGAATAGAAAGGAGCCGCATCGGTTTTGCAACAGCGGAGGCAATGTTTTCGGCATTATTAAGCGCGAGGCGTTTTGGAACGAGTTCTCCAAAGATCAGGGTCAGGTAGGTGATTACCAGAACCACAATAACGATGCTCAGGAGATCGCTGTATGGCGCCATTGAAGGGAATTCTTTGAAATAAACTGCGAGTTCTCTTGCGACCGTGGCTCCTCCGAATGCACCGGCAAAGATACCCACAAGAGTGATCCCAATCTGTACTGTCGAAAGGAATTGTGTGGGTTCATTCACGATTTCAAGTGCAGCTGCTGCCCGTGTGTCTCCTTGATCTGCCCGCTGCTGAAGACGGGTTTTTTTGACTGAAACGATGGCAAATTCTGCCATGGCAAAGATGCCATTGATGACGATCAGAATGAGAATGATGACAATCTCAAAGAGATAAGACATTTTGCAGAATTATCTGCGGGCTGTAATTTAAAACTATTTAAAGGGAGACGAAGAGCAATACGCCATCCGCATGTCATGGCACGCAAAATTCCCCTTTATGACGAAGGTCCGGTCTGTTCGCCTCTGTTCTCCTCCGTGCGATGCTCCTCATCCATGCCATCTTATCGGGAACCAGAGCCTGTTCTTTTCAGTTGCTTGTGATAATGACGCTGTCAGTTGCGCCGGTATCGGGGATTCTCTCGCACCGTCATAAACTAATTCCATGCCTTGCTGATACTGTTTATCGGACAACGACTGACGTTCAGTGACTCATTCGCACGAGGCACGAGGCGCTCGGACTCGCCGCTCTTTTGAGCGTCTCGTTACCTTCGTATCCCGTTGCGGTGCGGAGGGGAACGCGGGTGAACAAAGAATGCCGGAGTGCAGCGGAGACGCACAGTCTCGACCGTCTTCGTCAAAAAAAGAGTTTCATATTCGCATTCCGGCAACCATTCCAAGCGTCAGATGGCATAAAATATAGGGGGAAAATAACCTCGATTAAAGGGCATTCTTTGACATGCAATTCTGCCGTATTTTGGCAAAAAGACATATAAGTGGGCTTAATTTTTAACAGAAGTCAAAAGCTCGATTTTGCGGGCTTTTCCGGATCACGAGAGAAGTAAACGGAGCCCATATTGGGTGTATTTCAACGATGACATTTCCCAAGATCGGGTTAATACCAGATACGTTCAATTTGTATCTTTCCATCAGAAAGAAATCTCGCCCCCTCCATCATCAGCAGCCGGATCTTCATCTGCCGGCCACACTGGAACCCATCAGAAGGTTGCCGATGTTGTTGTAAACGGTGACTTTCTCATCCTGATCTTAGCCTGTTGTAATTTACCTGTTCAGGAAATTCAATGAGTGTCATCGCGGTCGATGGTGTCACGGTAAAACCTTTTTTTGACGACCTCAACAACGACGATATACCCGGCCACAAGCGCCCCTATAAACAGGAAATACGGGAACGTGACGGGGACAAAACCAAAGAGACCGCCTGCGGGTGTGAAGGTGATTGCGATTCCGGCCAGGACAACGAATATACTGCTGATGATAAGGAGCCTGCTGGGATGACTTTTATAGAAAGGTACCTTGGTTGTCCTGATAGCAAAAATGATGAATGTCTGGGTGCAGAGCGATTCGAGAAACCATACCGTCCGGAATATCTCCATGGGTGCATGAAATACCACAAGGAGACTGATAAAAGTGAAGATATCAAACAGGGAACTAACCGGTCCGAATACGAGCAGAAATTTTTTGATGAATCCGATATCCCACCGTTTTGGTGCCAGTACATACTCATCATCAACCGCATCCGTTGGAATTGTCGACTGGGAAACGTCGTAGAGGAGGTTATTAAGCAGTATCTGGACAGGCAGAAGGGGAAGGAAGGGCAAAAAGAGTGATGCGGCCGCGACACTTATCATGTTACCAAAATTCGAGCTTGTCCCCATCATGATATACTTCATCGTGTTTCCAAACGTTTTCCTTCCTTCAAGGATGCCGTCCCGGAGTACGCGGAGATCTTTTTTTAACAGGACGATGTCGGCAGATTCCTTTGCAATATCGACCGCGTTGTCCACCGTGATACCGATATCTGCGGCCCGGATCGAGGGGGCGTCGTTGATCCCGTCCCCGAGATAACCGACCACGTGATTATTCTTCATCAGTGCCCTGATGATCCGTTCTTTCTGTGGCGGGGAAACCCGGGTGAATATATTCGCCTGCTCGACTGCGCTGGCGAGGGTGTCGCTGTCCATCCGGGCAATCTCGCTTCCCTCAATCATCCCGGTGATCGGGAACTCGAGTGCGGCACATACATGACGGGTGACGAGTTCGTTATCTCCGGTGATGATCTTCACTTCAATGCCCGCGTCATGGAGCATGCGCAGTGATTCATGTGCAGTCTCCTTGGGCGGATCGATAAATGCAACAAAGCCATGTAAAGTAAGATCGCTTTCATCATCTGAGGTATAGACGGATTTTTCATTCGTGACCTCTTTTGAAGCGACAGCAAGGACCCTGAATCCTTCACTGCTGAGCGTTTCATATAAACCGGCAGCCCGCGTATGCAACTCCGTGGTAAAAGGTTCTGACACGCCCCCCCAAGAAACACGGGTACATAATTTCAGGACCTCCTCGGGCGCCCCCTTGGTGATCAGAATACGATCCTGTTTTTTTGTAACAACGATCGATATCCTTTTCCGGATGAAATCAAACGGGATTTCGTCAATTTTTTTAAATTGCCCGATCTCCACTCCGCTCTTTATGAGAATTGCCTTATCGAGGGGACTTTTCAGTCCTGTCTGGTGGAAACTATTCAGGTACGAATACAACAGTACCTGTTCACTGGTGTTCCTCTCTGCATCGACATGATATACCAGTGTGATCCGGTTCTCGGTCAGTGTCCCGGTCTTATCGGTACAGAACATTTCCATGCTCCCGAAGTTCTGGATTGAGGCCAGGTGCTTGACGATTACACCTTTCTCTGACATCGCGAGCGCGCCCTTTGATAGATTGACCGTCAGGATCATGGGGAGCAGCTCGGGCGTCAGGCCGACTGCAAGTGCGACCGCAAATAGAAGCGAATCGAGGACACCATGTTTAAACAAGGCATTGGTAAAAAAAACGAAAATAACAAGGAGGAAGATAATTTGGGTGACAAGGTACGAAAACTGCTTCAACCCGCGTTCAAATTCCGTCTCCGGTGGCCGGGCGGTCAGCCGTTCTGCAATCTTCCCGTATTCGGTCGACATACCGGTTTTTACCACTACTGCAGTCGCACTGCCAGAGACTACCGGTGAGCTCATGAACAGGTATTGTCCCCATTGCCGGGAATCGTGTTCCTCACCCACCCGAAGTTTTGCTGTTTTTTCCACCGGGAACGATTCTCCCGTGAGTGCCGACTGGTCTACAAAGAAATCCCGGGCAAGAAGGACGCGGGCATCCGCAGGCACAATATCACCCGCGGACAGGGTAACGATGTCCCCGGGCACGAGCTCTGATAATGGTACGTCCTGCTGCCTTCCGTCCCTGATAACTGTGGCCATAGTAGAGATTTTTTCCTTTAAGAGCTCGACTGCCCGTCCTGCCTTGAACTCCTGGAAAAAGTCAATGAACACACTCAGGAACACTATCACGATGATGATCAGCGCATCAACCAATTCTGCAAGAAATACGGCGAGGACCGATGCGAGAAGGAGGATAATAATAAGCGGGTTTTTGAACTGTCCGGCAAACTGGCGGAAGACTGCCAGCTTTTTCTGCCGCACCACCTCATTGCGGCCATAGGACGCCCTTCGTGATTCAACCTCTTCGGAAGAGAGACCCTGCAGTGATGTGTGCAGTATTTCCATCAGCTGATCTACAGGAATGAATGGGATCTCTTCCTCTGCCATGATGATGCAGCCTGTGATCCATTTTCGGCACGGACTATAAAGAAGGTTATGCAAGGCCAGCCCGTTTCCTGTGGTTGTAGCAGTAAGCGGCAACCCAGCGGCCAAAAGTGAGCGCCGGTTACCGAACGCTTCAGTGCGAGGTCGGGCGCGAACGAGTCACTGAGCGTTAAGCATGAATATGGTCAACAGCGACGAACACGATGCGAAGCATGGTGTGAGGAACGGGACGTTACAGCAAGCCCGAAGCGAGCAGCGCGAGTGAAGGGGTGCGTCGTCATCTGCACCAGCAACCGCGAGAAATCGCGACGTGATGAAGCGAGCCGGAGTGTAGTGAGTGTAAGCGAGCGGAACGACGACGAATGAACATGACAGAGCGTCTGCATCTCAGGGGAGGACCGCACTGGAGATCCTGAAAGAACGGTATGCAAAAGGGGAGATCACGAGCGAGCAGTTCCAGAAGATGAGCGAGGAGCTGAGAAAATAGCGTTTTCGGTTCTCATCTAAAATCCCTTTTTTGTTGTCAGGAATCTTTCCTGAATGTGAATCGATCTGGTCCTGTCGTAAAATTTGAATCATTCTCTATTACTTTCTGTATTCTCTTGGAGCAGATGATAGGAAAACTATCAGAATACACCGAACCACGCCACATACGAGATGACAATCATGAAACATACCAATACTATCAGGATTTTGTACCCGCACCTCTCGCAAATACCAAAAAAGGAGGGGTGGCTTTCGTGACTATAGGGAGACGAACACACCTTACATGTTTTTGATGACCCGTGATTATCGTGTTTTTCAATGTGCTCATGATTGGTGATGGTATGAAATAGTAGTCGTGAAAATGTAAAATAATGTCGGAAAAGGGTGAAACTTCAGAAATTCAAAAGACCACGGGAATAACTCAATGTTCAGGGAAGATCCAGTATTCGGTATTCTGGAACGAAGGGGGAAAGTAAGAATTGAAGTTTTACAGAATGTCTATAGGGAAACATTGCTTAAAATGATGATAAAAATGCGAAACCTGGCGCTTATGTCCGGACTTATCAGAGAAAGGAAAGAACCATGCAGAAAAAGACGGTGAGGGATGAAGATGTTGGTGGGAAACGGGTGCTTGTGAGAGCTGATTTCAATGTGCCCATGGACCAGAACGGTGAGATAGAAGACGATACCCGAATCCGATCCTGTCTTCCGACGATCATATACCTGATCGATCACAGGGCCCGGGTCATCCTCTGCTCCCATCTCGGGAGACCTCACGGCAGGGTGGACGAGCACCTGCGACTGGAACCTGTAGCCCGGCGCCTGTCGGAGATTGTACAAAGACCGGTCGAACCACTACGGGAGGCGATTGGACCCGGGGTTGTTCGGGCCGTATCTGAAATGAAGGACGGGGAACTCATCCTCCTGGAGAACCTGAGGTTCTACCCGGGCGAAGAGGAGAACGATCCGGGGTTTGCCCACGAGCTCTCCCATCTTGCAGATCTCTTTGTCAATGATGCCTTTGGCGCGAGCCACCGGGCACACGCATCTGTTGTCGGGCT
>CAYWHL010000025.1:16926-18043 GCA_964457995.1 uncultured Methanoregula sp.
TTGTCAATGATGCCTTTGGCGCGAGCCACCGGGCACACGCATCTGTTGTCGGGCTGGCAGCCTATCTGCCCTGTGTTGCCGGTCTCCTCATGGAAAAAGAGATCGAGCAGCTGAGCCGTCTACTTGAAAATCCCGCCCGCCCTTTTGCTGCCATCATGGGGGGGGCAAAGGTGGGGGAGAAGATCGGGATTCTGGAAAATATCCTTCCTAAAGTGGACCTTGTCCTTGTCGGAGGAGGAATGGGTGCCACATTTTTGAAAGGAATGAGTTGTGATGTCGGAATTTCTCCCGTGCAACCCGACAAGATGGAACTGGTCAGGACGATCATACAGAAAGCGGGTGCTCTTGGTGTAAGGGTCCTGCCTCCGGAGGATGTGGTTGTCGCCGAAAACCTGAAAGCCGGTGCGACTGCCCGGGTGGTGAGAGCAGAGCAGATCCCCGCTGATTGCATGATTGCGGATATCGGGCCCATGACTATTACAGTGTTTACAAGAGAGCTCAAAAAATGCCAGACTGTGGTATGGAACGGACCGATGGGGGTATTTGAAATCCCTCAGTTTTCAAACGGGACAACATCCATTGCCACGGTCCTTGCCAGCCTCAATGCCACGACTGTAATTGGCGGTGGGTCCACGGCAGAGGCCGTAACGCAACTCGGGCTTGCAGGCAGGATGACGCATGTCTCCACCGGCGGGGGAGCCTCCCTCCAGTTCCTTTCCGGAAAAATTCTACCGGGGATAGCGGTTCTCGCCGACAAGGAGTGAAACTCACCATTTTTTGGATCTTCCCTGTATCGGGTATACGGGGAAAAACACCCTAAACAAAAAACAGATTCGCATAAAAAATTATCAAAATAGAATAAATTTTTCATGTACCATGGTTATTTGTCTCCGGGCTTCTCCGAGGCCCGACAGGCAGACCGCTTCTTTCAGGTATCGGGAACTAAACGAAGTTACCGGAAAAAAGTATTTGCTGTGAGAGAGAAGGGTGGGTAGGGAGATATCGATGAAAACCATTGGTGTGCTGACAGGCGGGGGCGATTGTCCCGGGCTCAATGCGGCAATCCGTGCGGTGGTCCGGGCATGCATCCGCAATGACTTCAAGACGCTGGGAATCC
>CAYWHL010000026.1:0-17598 GCA_964457995.1 uncultured Methanoregula sp.
ATCCATTGCCCATAGAACTTTCCCCAGGCACTTTTTGCCCATCCGGTATCAGAAAGAGTAAAGTGGAGATCATTTGTGCGTATATCCTGCCAGAAACGTGCAGTAACAATATGGCCGAGTGCATAACTCTGGTCATGGACAGCCATCTTAGGTTCACCGGTTGTTCCCGAAGTAAAAAAGAGTACAAGCGGATCGGTGCTCCTGGTCTTTTTCATACCAGGAAGTGAAACAATTTTAGTTGACACCGGTGCCGGAAATTCAAGTTCCACGGGATAGCTGATCCAATTTTGCCGTTTACCATCGATTATCATTTTACACGAAAGTGAAGGACACTCTTTTGCAATCTCATCGATTTTATCAGCATGTTCCTGGTTCGTTATGACCATCTTGATATCAGCAATATTTATCCGGTATTTCAGATCATGGGGGGTGAGCATGGTAGGCGCCGGGCAATAAACTGCACCACGTTTAATTAATGCAAGGGTAAATATCCACCATTCGGGAACACGGGGCAGCATGATCAGAACCCGGTCACCTTTGTTGACACCATGCTTTATCATAATATTCACGATCTGATTGGAAAGCCGCATTAAATCCCAGAAAGTAAATTTCTCCTCCACGCCATCCTGGTTCACCCAGATCATCGCAAGTTTGTTCCGGTCTTTATTTGCCCATGCATCAATTACATCAAAGCCAAAATTGAAAAACTCAGGAACGTCAATATGGAAATTGTTGTACGTCTCATCGTAATCATGCATGTTGCGATGGTTCTGATCAAACACGCGACCGGCAGATGGCAGGGTAGTTGCACCAGCCGTCAAGGTCCCCCACCTTCTTGTAAGATGTGTTTTGCATGCTTCGCTTATCCAATCTGACCTCGATATTTTCCGTTTCTCACAGGATGCATCGATAGTCTCAGTAAGCTTATCATCCATTGTGACAGAATACCGCACCATTCCAGAACGGTTTGATGGTGCACTTAATGAGCGTTTCGATTTCCAGATGCACCATCCGGCATGTATCCTTATCGCACAAAAGAGCGTTACGTTACCCGGTTATTATCGAGCTTTTTAATAGAATGTTTTATAAGAAAGGAATAAATTCCAAATTTAAAACACAACAAATATGCAAAAGACTATTCAGGTCATCTCTACCGAGGGGACATAAAGATTGTCCATTAGTATTATGATTCAGGGAAAAGCATAGTATAGTGAATGGCAGATAAAAAGTACGAATCATTGAAAATTGAGAATATCGTGGCGTCGGGCATTATTGCCGATTCAATAGATCTTGTTGATGTTTCCAGCAAGATTAAAAGCTGCGAACTCAACACGAAGCGGTTCCCAGGTGCAGTCTATCGGATTGAGAATCCGAAGATTGCATCTTTGATTTTTTCATCAGGTAAGGTTGTTCTGACAGGTATCCGGGACAAAAAGGCGCTGACAGATGGACTCAGAATTATAATGAAATCTCTCAAAGAGGCAGGTGTAGATACCTACAAAGAACCAAAAGTGGCGATTACAAATATCGTCTGTTCATATGATATCGGGAAATATATCAATCTCAACAAGGTGGTCATCACCCTCAATCTTGAAAATATCGAATATGAGCCTGAGCAGTTCCCAGGACTTGTTTACCGTATTAAGGATCCAAAAATCGTTGCCCTTCTTTTCTCTTCCGGAAAGATCATTCTCACCGGTGGCAAGAACCTGGAGGACATCAAGAAAGGACTTGATTTCCTCGAACAGAAACTCGAGAGTATAATGTAAATTATTCAATAACCCGTTTTTCACGCTGATTATGACCAGTACTGATGGGTCTGTATAAACTTCCGTTCCGCTTTCATGATCTCCCGATAGAAGGCATCACCATCAGTAAGGGATGCAAGAATACGGGATGCATTCTCAGGCCCGACCCCTCGTGCAGAAAGAGCAATAACAGCCTTCTTTCCGCTCGACAACACAATATTGGCATTTTTAAGCAGACGCTGCTCGATCGCATGCTCTGCCTGAGTCATCCGTGGTTTCCGGATGACCGTATACAATTCATCCTCATATGGTTTGAGTGCAGCTATGAGTCGTGCCCCGCATTTTGGGCATTTGGGGAAATCAGACACGCGGGAGACTACGGTCCTGCTCTTCCAGTTTCGGCAGTTCATGCATACAAGCAGCACATCATCTGAGTCCAGTCTGCGTTTCAGCGTTGCAAGTACTGCCTGATCGGCCGTAGGTGGAGGAATCTGATCTCTGGATGAGAGCAATCCCCCGGCACCAATCATCGAAAGAGGGGCCAGAGCAACGCGAATCTCTCCCTGAATAACCTTGCGGACAATAGCTGCAGCTGAATCAACATCCATATATTCAGAGAGAAGTTCCCTGTAGGCTTCCTGTTGTACAACTGTTCCATCAAAGTATTCCAGCAGACGATGAATACTGATCTTTTCATAATCTGCATCAGGATCGATCGCACCAAATTTTTTTGCGATCTGGACAAGTTTCCATTTAAAGAGCGCAGTGCGTTTCAGGGCAAGCCGCAGAATTCCCGGCATATGTGAAGGGTCAAGAGAGAGCAGAAAGTCCTGGACATCTGCAGCCCTGATGGATGAAGGAAGTCGCAGGAGCATGCGATATGCATCAAGTTCAAGACCAACTGTCGTTCCGAAGCGTGCTGAAATGAGTATGGATAACACACGTCCCAGAGCTTCATTTGTCTTATGGCCGGCACAGACGTTGCATACTACCCCGTCTTCAGTATTTTCCAGAGTGACAAGATGGTCTGAAGGAATTAGGGATCGGTTTTTATCCATCTCCGAGAGGAATTTTTCTGAAAAGAGGATACCACCCGGTTCCGAGGTATATTCAGTTATATTGCGTCTCCTCCTCAACCTGCCTACCTCTCGTGCGACTGAGAAAGGTACCGGAATCTGCTCGCCTTCCCATGATGGAAGTTCTCCGAGTGCTTTTTTTGCGGGTTCTACCGTCAGCTTTCCTTCAGCAATCTGGATTACCCGCCAGAGCTGCCCTTTGGTGATGAATACTGCCCCGGTATGCACCCAGCCAACCACAAATGATTCATCAAGCGAACCTACCGTTCTTCGGGAAACCATATCAAAGACCGGTACCTTTCGCTCATCGTGGATCATAGACAGGTTCCCGGAAAGGTAGCGACGGGCACGGGCTGTTGTCACAATCCGGCTCCCTTCGCTCCTTATTAACCTGTGTTCCTCCATCTGCCGGCATACCTCTTCAAGAAGCATCCCGCAATCGGTAAAAATATTAGTGCGATTCAGGATTTCACGGATTTTCGATAACTCGATCTCTCCATACTCTACAGCAATAGCAGCAACCTGGTTGGCAAGCACATCTGCGGCATTCCTGTGGGGAACTACCTTTTCGATCTCATTTGCCTTTGCCTTCCTTGCTATGACCAGGGATTCAAGCAGGTCATCAAAGCCTGTTGCAAGAATTGTCCCCCGTGAGACGGCATTAAGCTGGTGTCCGGCACGCCCTACCCTTTGCACAAGCCGCGCAACTTCCCTGGGTGAACCAAACTGTATCACGTGGTCTACCCTTCCTATATCAATACCAAGTTCCATCGACGAAGTGCATATAAGTGTCCTGATCTCACCGCGTTTGAATCGTTCCTCGGCATCAATTCTTACCTCTTTTGAGAGCGATCCATGGTGCACTTCAACATCCCCGCGATCGTACAGGGCATGTCCAAGTGCTTCGGCAGTTACCCTGGTATTGACGAAAACCAGTGTTGATCCCTCCCTCTCCAGGGCTTCTGAAAGAATTTCAGTCTGCTTCTGGAAATTATCACCAACGAACCTGACAGTAATATCCAGATGTTTTGCAACGGGGACCTGAACAACAGAGAACTGGCGTGAACCGCAAAGAAAACGCGCAATATCATCGGGATTGCCTACCGTCGCCGATAAACCTATGCGCTGGAAATTACCTGCGTAAACGTGGAGTCGTTCAAGTGCAACAGAAAGCTGGGCACCACGTTTGCTTCCTGCAAGCTCATGGATCTCATCGATAATAACGAATCTGACCTGAGCCAGGTGCTGCCGGAGCCGTTTTCCCATAAACAGCGCCTGGAAAGTTTCCGGTGTAGTGATCAGGAGATCGGGGGGCGACAACGCCTGTTTGCGTCGTTCCCCCATTGATGTGTCGCCATGTCGCACACCAACCGATAAACCAAGCTCGCCGCACCACCATTGCATACGTGCAAGGATATCCCGGTTGAGGGAGCGCAGCGGTGTTATGTAAAGCGCCTTAATTCCTCCGCCAGCTGGCATCGACATGAGTGCATTAAAAACCGGAAGCATCGCACTTTCTGTCTTTCCAGTACCGGTCGGAGCAATCAGGACGGCATTGTTTCCTTTTAAGATCTGCGGAATTGCCTGAGTCTGGGCATCGGATAGTTCCGAAAAACCACGTTTTTTTATACATGCCTGGACTTTTGGATCCAGCACTTCAATCGGTTTCATCGGACTGCAACGACATAAGGGGGCCGATGTATGTCCCATCGGCAAGGATAATCTCTGATTCCTCTTTTTTCATGAATCGTGACACGGGAGAAAATGGTTTTTTGAAAATCTGAAAGATATCATACCCTGATATCTCGTTAAAAGCCGGGATCAGCAGTGCACGAGAGGATGAAGCATTTTTTTGCGAGGGTGCCAGCCCCAGCCCATTCAGATCAAGCCCGGCCCGCAGGTATACAGGAGTCTGGATAGCACAACCAACCTCATCTTTGAGCATGAGCAGGGGATGATGATGACCCAATACTATAAGGTGTCCGGCAAGTTTCGGCGAAGGGTACATATGTCCATGGAGATAGCCGATACCATCGAGGATCGTGCCATCTTTTGCCTGAAGCTCCGACCCAAGGAGATAACGCTCAATACCGATGTCATGGTTACCTGGAAATACCTTCATGGGGATACGCCTTCGAATCGTTTCGAGAATTTTTGGAAGCTCATAATATTCCTGTCGGCTCAGTGAAGGAATACTATGTTTAATATCTCCCAGAAGTACGAGCAGGTCGGGGTCTGCTGCATCAATGATTTTCAACAAACGTTCGAGCCGATCAGTACTACGACTTTTAAAATAAAGACCGTGGGCAGCGAGATCAGCCTCGATTCCGAAATGGAGGTCCGCAACAATTAATAATCGGTGTTCACCTTCAATAACGAGTGCCGGGCCGTCACTAAAAAATTCCAGATTCATAACCGTTTAACAAATCCTTTCTGAGGCTGGTAGCATTCGTCATCGAGGATCAGCGATTCTATCGCAGAAAGCACGGTTTCTGAGGATATACCCGTCAGAACTGCCCGCTCAATAATATCTTCTACAGCAAGCCCCCGGGGTCCGCATCCTGCATCAATAAACGACATAACCAGCGTACGCAGATCGGGTTGTGCAGGTTCTTCACATTCTGAAAGACGAACCGTCTGTACCGCAGCCTCAACCATCCGTGCCAGCTCCTTGAGCCGGGCCTTGGTAATTGAATAATGGCGAAGAGCAACAAGGATTCGTTCATCGGCCGGTTTACCCTGTATAGCCAGGTTCACCTCATGAAGGCGTCCAAGGGTCGATTTTGCTGTAGTAAGCACCCACTGGTCACGCACCACACGATTTACAACCTGCACATGATCAGGACGTACTGATAACATCGCCCTGCTATTTTTCATGTACATCTGGGCGCGGCCGGTGACAGTGACAAATGAGGGAACAGGTAGTTTTCGGAAATTTTCAGCAAGATTGGAGTTTCTACCACCTATAACCAGATTGAATGCACCGGTTGGATCAGCAAGCCGGGTATGCAGCATATCCCCGCTCTCAACAACCTCAGTCAGGGCACCTGAAAGGAACATGAAACGGCACCATGCCCCGGCAGGTGTTACCACCCATGCTGACTTACCGGCATCATCATCCGGTAATGATAGTGAGGAACCACCATACTCTCCAGCAAAAACCCTTATTGCCCCTTCCATAGTGCCATATCAGTTTTATCAGGGAATCGTATTCAAGATATAGTCAGTGCCATACCGGAATATTCAAATGAGGTAGAAGAAGTACAACGACATTGTGACCAGGATATAAGGAATTTTTTACACACAGCAGACCGGTCATGGCATAATTCAGTTTTATATTTGCATTCTACGGGTTTTTGACATATCCATTATTCATGTGGGGGTGAGGGAGAATTTAAAAATAGTATTCCTTGTTGTGAATAAAAAACCGCAGAAAAGAGAAACGAAAGCGATGGCAGGCAGTGAGATACATCAGGGAAGAGGAGATTGGGTTGGAGTCAGGACGACTGCACTAAGGTTCGGGGGCACAAGACTCTTATCAAGCTCGTAGGCTTTTGTATATGCAGCTTTTGCTTCATCTGTCCGCCCGAGGTTTTTGAGAGCATTCGCTTTGTTGAAATAGGCAATCGAAAAGACGGTGGTCAGGTTCTCATTGGATGAGAGCGCGGCGTCAGCGGCAGTAATCGCTTCCCTGTCTCTCCCGAGCATTACAAGAATCCCTGCCCGGTTTGACTGGATTAAAGGCACAAGTTGGGGCACATTAAGGGCAAGTGCATCGTCAGCAGCCTTCAGCGCTTCTTCATAATTTCCTTCATTTGCAAGATCCACACTTTTAGAGTAGAGCGCACCGGCATCTTTGAATTTCGCTGATGCGTCCGTAGACATTGAGGGTAAGACTACGAGGACCCCAAGAGCAATAATCAGTACGGCAAGGAGAGAACCGGCAATGACGTACGTCCGGGATTTCATATTAGATCACTTCTTCACAGTATACACATTGCTTGTATTAAAAACAGGGGAGGGGATCAGGCCCGTTTCCGGATGATGACCAAACCCGCTACAACAATACCGACCAGCGTAATCCATTCCGGCAGGGGTGTATAGGTTGTCATCTTTCCTACAGGTGAAGATGTAGGAAGAGTAGTTATCGACGCTGTTGTTGATGAAAGGGGGGAGATAACTGGTATTGTTGTTATCACCGGTTGGGTAGTATCCGGTATGACCACAGAGATGTTCCCTTTAACGAAAGTAACTGTTTTTGTTTGAGATATCTTCCCTGTAAAATTTGTTATACCGCTGCTCCTGAAGGATTCCTCTATATGGTTAAGATTCTGGTTTATCGTGAACGTATACGTTCCCACAGGGTATAGCGGTTCACCAAAAGCATTCCGCGCACTACGATTCCAGTCTTTTCCGTATTTCCACAAAAAGGGGGATTCAGTGATAAAAGGCTGTTTATCGAAGGGTAAAATCTGTGTTCTCGAATTTCCGGCGCTTCCGGTAAATATATTGCTGATACTCTGGCCGTAGGAATCTGTTAATAATACAGTAAAAAATGAATCTGATGGAGTCACGTCAGGGCGATTCAATGGCTTGAGTGCATGATACAGATTCGTGTCAACACGATAGGTAATATTTGTTAAGAGAGGCACGGCTGTTCCACTCACGTCCTGATTATGATCAAGATCCCAGACTCTGATATCAAGTTGTGGTTCAAGCACTTCAAAAACCACTATTTCTGGTTTTTTATCGACACAATACCATACACCTGGATAATCAGCAAAAATCGCCGGGCTGATGTTGTAATGATATATTTTTTCCGATATGGTATTCTGCTCATACAGGATGATGTTTTTTTCCGGGGGCGCGCTGGTAATTGTATCATTTTGCCACCACCCTATTGTATGACATCCATTTAATGCATTGGATATATCCAGATTGCTCTCGCCGATAAAGACCGGAGCACCTGCAGTAATTTTAGATGTACTGCCTCCTGCTGGTACAGCACACACACAAATGATTACAAGAGTGAGTACGATATTTTTTACTTGCATGGAAAGTAATTTCAAAACCCTTATGATAAACATTATGACATTCATTAAAAAGAGCACGTGATTTTCTCCTGTTTGCAGGTTTCCTGTGTGAAAGACTACCCATACTATCAGCTCAAATACCAAAAAGGTACTACCGGAAGAGAGGATGCCCATGGAAGACCATACTATCTGGATTGAAAAATACCGGCCGTCAAAACTCGCTGATATTGTTGGGCAAGATGAGATCGTTGAACGGTTGTCGTCTTATGTGAAGAGCGGCAACCTCCCTCACCTGCTCTTCACAGGAAATGCGGGGGTCGGTAAGACTACAGCTGCTGTGGCACTTGCACGTGAATTTTTCAGGGATTCGTGGCAAATGAATTTCCGTGAACTTAACGCTTCCGATGAACGGGGTATAGATGTAGTCCGGAACCAGATTAAACAATTCGCACGTACAATCCCTCTTGCTGAAGCAACATTTAAGATTCTCTTTTTAGACGAGGCCGATGCACTGACAACTGATGCACAGGCAGCCCTGCGACGGACTATGGAGAGCTATGCGCAGACCTGCCGCTTTATTCTCTCCTGCAATTATTCTTCAAAGATTATCGATCCAATCCAGAGCAGGTGTGCAATTTATCGGTTTAAACCTCTGGCACCGGATGCAGTGAAAGAAGAAGTGCGCCGGATTGCCAGTCACGAGGGGCTCAGCATAACAAATGAAGCAATGGATGCAATCGTCTATATTGCACAGGGAGACATGCGGAAGGCAATTAATGCACTGCAAGGTGCCGCAATTATCAGTTCTACAATAGACAAAAAGATGGTATATGCAATAACCTCGACCGCACGGCCGGATGAGATTGAAGATCTTCTGAAGCTCTCTCTTTCCGGGGATTTTGATGGCGCTGAATCGCTCCTTGCTTATCTCCTTCACGAACGCGGGATTGCTCCTAATGAGTTGATCAACCAGTGTTATCGTGCAATAGTACACAGAAATATGGAAAGGGGATTAAAAGTGGAACTCATTGACCACCTGGGTGAAACAGATTTTCGGCTTTCTGAAGGGTCAAACAGTGATATCCAGATGGAAGCTTTAATTGCACGGTTTGTACTATCCTCTCAGAAGTCCAGGTGAGGTGAAGATATGGATAAAAACCCTGACCTGCAGGATACTGATAAGACAGAAAACTGGAGCAGATTGTTAAAAAGCAGATATAAAAAAGAGATCGGTGAAATTTCCCGCGAATATCCCCATAAACGTTCCCTTAATATTGATTACCGTGATGTGGAGCGGTTTGGCAAAGCCGGTATCGCTCTCGCTGACGAACTTTTGGAAAATCCTGGTAAGGTTCTTGAAGACGTCTGGGATGCTATAAAAAAAAGCCAGCTGATAAAGATCAAGGATGGTAAAGAACCCAAAGGGATCAATATCAGGTTTACAAATCTTCCAAAAAAAGTAGGTATCCGCAATATAAGGTCAGATGATATTAATAAATTCCTCTCGGTAGAAGGTATCCTGCGCAAAACCACTGAAGTCCGGCCTCGTATTGTAGAAGCAGCTTTCAAATGCCCCGCAGGACATTTCACCGTTAAAAAGCAGAAATACGGTAAATTCATTGAACCGGATGGATGCGCAACAGATGGGTGCACATTTAAAAAACTTGAACTTTTACCAAAACGCTCAAAGTTTGTTGATTCACAAAAGCTCCGGATACAGGAATCTCCTGAAGGGCTTCGTGGCGGCGAACAACCTCAGACTCTTGATGTGGATGTTACAGATGATCTGTCCGGCAAAGTAGCACCAGGAGACCGGGTAATAATTAACGGGATTCTCCGCTCTATGCAGCGGATTGTAAAAGGTGAGAAAAGCACAGTCTTTGACATTTTTTTGGAATGTAACTCTATCGAGATAGCCGAGAAGGAATTCGAGGAGGTTGAAATCAATGAGAATGATGAGGACGAGATTAAAACGCTCAGTAGTGATCCGATGATTTATCGGAAAATTACCCATTCCATTGCCCCAACAATCTATGGCAGCGAAGACGTGAAAGAGGCAATTGCTCTCCAGCTTTTCGGGGGGATAGCAAAGGAAATGCCGGATGGCAGCCACCTTCGGGGCGATATCCATGTACTACTTATCGGGGACCCGGGTATTGCAAAAAGTCAACTGCTCCGTTATGTTGTTAAGCTTTCACCACGGGCAATCTATACCAGTGGTCAGCAATCAACCTCAGCCGGTTTAACTGCAACTGCAGTCAAAGATGAATTCGGTGAGGGGCGGTGGACACTGGAAGCAGGCGCCCTTGTTCTCGCAGACATGGGAGTATGTGCGGTTGATGAAATGGACAAAATGCAAAAAGAGGACCGTTCTGCTTTGCACGAGGCGATGGAGCAGCAATCCATCAGTATCGCAAAGGCCGGGATAACAGCCACTCTCAAATCGCGCTGTGCACTTCTCGGAGCGGCAAATCCGAAATATGGCCGGTTCGATATGTATGGCGATATTTCCGATCAGATTAATATGCCCGCCTCCCTGCTGTCCCGTTTTGATCTTATATTCATCATGGCCGATCAGCCCGAACAGAAGCGGGATCTTGCCATCGCCGAACATATTCTGAAATCGCATGGAATTGGCGAGCTGATTGCACAGCACAAAAAAACACCAATCGCGGGTATTACTGATGAATATATCCTGCAACAGCTCAAACCGGTGATGCCGGATATTGATCCCCCGCTCTTCCGCAAGTATGTCGCATACTCGAAACGATCCTGTTTTCCCATACTATCAACGGAGGCAAAAGAGGCACTTGTCAGCTATTACCTCAAGCTCAGGGGTATTGCTGAGCCAAACAAGCCGGTTCCCGTCACTGCCCGGCAACTCGAGGCACTTGTCAGACTTGCAGAGGCGAGCGCACGAATAAGGCTTTCGGATACCATTGAGCACCATGATGCTGAACGGGTGATACATATCGTTGATGCCTGCCTCCGCCAGATTGCTTACGACGCCAGGACTGGCAACTTTGATATCGATAAGATAGCAACAGGAATATCCAAGGAGAAACGGGATATAGTCCGTGTGATTAAGGATGCAATTCGCGACATTGGTGGTGAAGGGAGACGCGCTTCCAGGGACCAGGTTGTCGATGTGGTGGTCTCAAAAGGGTTTTCCCGGGATAAGGTTGAAACGGGAATTGAGATGCTTGTGCGAACAGGAGAGGCAATGGAACCCAAACTGGGCATCCTGCAATTGATTTAAGAGAATGTACGAATGATCACTAACCGGGAACAGGCAATTTTTGAGGCAGGCATAAAGCTGGGTGCACTTTACCATCAATGGATTGGCACTCCCATTTCACAAAATTCTGCCGCAAGTGTTGAGAGCGCTATTGAACAGGCAGTAATCCTCCAGCCATTTGTAGAAGAGATCACGGTCAGACTTGATCGAAAACTGATGACACAGAACTTGTTTGGGTATAGCGAACTCTCCGGTCTCATGTTTAACGTGGATATCGTAACACGGGTTGGATTTTCCTATTGCCGGGCACGGCTTGCCTCCCAGGAAGGCTATCCTCTCATGCAGATCGTTGAGTGCAATGAAATCCCCTGAATTTCCAGTCACGGACGATCATATCCATATTGATCCGGTAAACGGGCGTGGAATAGAAGCTGCAAAAGACTTTTTTCGTGCAGGTGGCACCCATCTGTTTCTTGTTTCAAAACCTTCATGGTCACTCTCCGTTTACCCTTCCAGCGCTGTAGATTTTACGGCCGTTTTTGACAAGACAATCCATATTGCCAGAAAAATCGAAGAGATCGGGATAGTCGTATTTCCTGTATTGGGAGTCCATCCTGCTGAGATCAGCCGGCTTAATGAACGCATGTCAATACAAGAAGCATCTAAGATTATGAAAGCCGGGCTGGATTGTGCAGCAGCATACATACGGAATGGAAAAGCGGTTGCCCTCAAAAGCGGGCGACCACATTATGATGTGAATCCGGAAGTCTGGACAGCATCCAATGATATTCTTGCACACGCCCTGAATCTGGCTGGTGATTTAAGGTGCGCATTGCAGATACATGCTGAAAGTGGTCCATGTACAGATATTGTCGATATGGCAAGGCATGTGAATTTCCCTATTGAACGTCTGGTTAAGCACTATGGTTCGCCTGATACACTGCTGCATCCCTCACTGATTGCGAATCATGAAGCAATACCACAACTTGCACGTGAGCGGAGATTGTTCACGATGGAGAGCGATTACATGGATGAGAATTCCCGCCCCGGAGCAGTTATGGGTCCTAAATCAGTACCTCGTTACACTAAACAGATGCTCCGGCACGGTCTGATCACGCAAGAGGACTGCTTCAGGATCCATGCAGAAACCATCGGGAAAGTATATGGTGTCACCATTACACTATGATGGGATTGACTCACCTTTTTTATTCCCTCCCGCTAAATGGTATTCAATGTTTTTGAAGGTGCATCGTTCACAGGGCCTGAGAGATGTCGTAGCGGTGTGCGATTGTGAATTGCTGAATACAACAATCAGTCACGGGGGACTCTCAGTTCGAATAACCGAAGCGTTCTATGGAAACTGCCCTGTCACAGAAGATATAGTAATTGCAGCGCTAAGAAAGGCAGACAATATCAACCTGATGGGAAAACGCTCTGTCAGTATTGCTATTGATATGGGGCTTATTACCCAATCCGGCTGTATAATGATAGGGGAAATACCCCATGCACAGGTATACTCACTATGAGTATTCAGGATTTATTCTGCCCAAAATGTGGAAAACCTACCGAACATGAAGGGCTCTGTAATGACTGCAGGATCAGCAATACTCCCTGGTTTACCTGTGATCGACGTGTCAAGAGCACCCAGTGTCCAAGCTGCGGTGCAATAAAACAGGTAAACACATGGACTGATACTGATCGCGAACGTGCCAGTTTTGCTCCTGATCTCGCAAAAGATGCGGTTCATATTCATCCTGATGTCAGGAGACCGTCAATGGTGATAACTGTTGAAGACATCACGCAAAATCGGTCAACCGCATCTATTACAATAAAGGGATCGCTCTACAATACCCCTGTTGAAGGCACCTGCAGTGTTGAAATAATCTGGAATAAGGAGCAGTGCGATCGTTGTAACCGGATCAGCGGCAGTTATTATGAAGGGATTGTTCAGGTTCGCGCAGAAGGAAGACTCCCAAGTACCTTTGAACTCCAGATGTCTGCAGGAATTGCACAACAGGTAGAAGACACACTACAGGCAGGCGGGGAACGACTTTCATTTATCGCGGATATGCATGAAACCCGTGAAGGTCTCGATATAACCATTGGATCCCAACATATCGGGATGCTTATCTCCCAGGGAATTATTGCTCAACTCGGCGGCAGGTATACAACACATCCAAAACTGGTTGGTGAGAAAAACGGGAGACAGCTCTATCGTATCACCTACTCAGTCCGGCTTCCCCGGTTTCAGAAGCAGGATGTTGTAGTGAGCCGTGGTCGATATGTCGAGGTAATACGTGTTGAAGCCAGCCACCTTAAGGTTCTTGATCTGACTGATGGCATCCCAAGATCGGTCCGGGAGGAAGATATTGACCGTTTTATAGGGAATTTGCGGAATGCTGAGTCAGCAATGGTAGCATTTGCTGATGGTACCACCATAGGTATACTCGATCCTGGAACCTTCCAGACAATAGAGTTAAGGATGCCGAAGTGGCTTGATGCCAAAGCCGGGCAACAGGTACTCATACTTCGTGATGGTGACCAGATCGTAGTGGCAGGGTGAAAAATGCGCGTAAGAGCAGTTCCGAAAAACACCCTCAGAGATATTATTAAAGAGAAATGGATTGACCACTCAAGAAAAGCATTTACTGAAGGGAATATTGCATGGGTACCTGTCAGGGACAATGAACCCTTCGACAGAGAGATTCCCGGACGAATCCGGTATCAGGGACGAGGATTTTTTATGCTGGGTGATATTGCGGTTATCCATGGTGAAAAACCCGGTCAGGTGGATATTGAAAAGATCATACGTTTTCGTCACCCACGAGGAGTGCTCTGGATTGAATCCCTTCATAAAATTACACGAATACCAAAAACCGAAATTCTCTGGGGAGATATCGGGGAAGTCCGGCACCGCGAGAGCGGATATACCTATTTTCTTGATCCGGGAAAAGTGATGTTTGCGCAGGGAAACAGAAGTGAAAAAATGCGGATTGCACAGATGGTGCGTAATAGTAATACCGCTGAAAGAGTGGCAGATATGTTTGCCGGAATCGGGTACTTCACAATCCCGATGGCTGGAAGTGGTGCCCGGGTCCACGCAATTGAGATCAATCCTGTAGCATTTGAATACCTGAACCGGAATATCCAGGAAAATGACTTCTCTGATCGGGTGACCACTTCATTAGGAGATTGCCGGGATCAACTATGCGCAACATATGACCGGATTATTATGGGGCACTTTGATGCAATTTTAATGCTTCCATCAGCACTTTTCCATGTTCATGAGGGGAGTATCATTCATATTCATAGTATCGGTTCGGTTGAAGACCAGATTAAAAAGCAGGTAAATAGAGCAGGTTTTTCTGCAGTCATTACCGTACATAAAGTCAAGAAATATCGCCCACATGCATGGCACATGGTGCAGGACGTGACCATTTCATGACTCTGGTACAAACACTTGCCGGAAAACAGATCGTAATTGCTGTTACCGGAAGTATTGCTGCTGTGGAAGTGGTGAAGCTCATACATTTACTCCGCAGGCGTGGAGCGGTCGTGCAGCCAGTCATGAGTCAGGCAGCATCAGGAATAATTCACCCTGATGCGCTCACCTATGCCAGTGGACAAGAGACCATCACACGGTTGTCCGGCCAGGTGGAGCATGTGACCTATTGTGGGGACGAGGGTAGTGCGGATCTGTTACTCATCGCCCCCTGTACTGCAAACACGATCAGTAAGATAGCTTGTGGAATCGATGACACATCGGTTACCACGTTTGCCACAACAGCACTTGGCAGTCAAAAGCCCATTCTTATCGTACCTGCAATGCACCATAGTATGTATCGTCATCCGGCAGTAACTGACAACATTGCAAAACTGAAACAGTGGGGAGTTGAGATTGTTGATCCCAGGTTTGAGGAAAACAAAGCCAAAATCGCGGATAACGAAGAGATTGTCCTCCGCTGCGAGCGTGCCATTTTGGGAAAAAAACTTTCCGGCAAAAAAGTACTCATTACCAGCGGACCGTGCCGGGAACCAGTTGACGATATCCGTATTCTTACTACGCGGTCAACCGGACAGATTGGTAGAGCCCTTGCCCTTCATGCGTTCCGGCTTGGTGCTGATGTTACTGTTATTCACCATGACACATTTCCCTGTATCAACAATGTTTTTGTAGAGACCGCAGATGATATGCGTGCAGCAGTGCATCGCTGTTTTTCAGAGAAGGGAGCAGATATCTATATCAGTGCTGCGGCAATTTCTGATTTTGCACCAAAAGCGGTGAAGGGAAAAATCCCAAGCGGCAAACCGGTAAATCTTTTACTTAATCCTCTCCCGAAATTACTTGCTGAAGTCGTAGAGAGATACGATTCGTTCATCATCGCATTCAAACTCGGCAGAACTCCAGAAAAGATGGCAAAGGCAATGATTGCCCAAGGTATTGAATTGGTACTTATTAACACACCTTCGAGCATGGGAACCACGCACGGAGAATATATACTGCTGACCCGGAATGGGAAGATTCCGTTGAGTGGTACAAAAGATGAGATTGCCAACGCGATCTGGAATGCCGTTATGGTGAGCTTTGGTTGATTTCTCATACTGAAATAATTTCACTCGCATAAAAAATGGATTTTATCAAAAATTTTTCATTTTAAAGATGATTTAAAAAACTTTGAATAATCAATGATTATAAGTACTCGAAATTTATTTAAGGTAAATTGCATAATAGTCATGTATGTCGACTACAAAAAATGAGGCGAAACCTGTACTCAAAGGCTTTTCTCTTCAGATTCCCATTTTCTATAAGCTTATGGTGAGTATGCTCTTTGTTTCTATGATTCCGATGATTCTTCTCGGGATCGTTTCCATGGGAGGGACTACCAGCATCGTTACCAGTATTGGACTGACAAACAGTATCTTTGTTCTAACGCTCGTTACCCTTTCTGTCGTCGTTATGTGGAGTTTTTTCCTCTCCAGCAGCATTACAAACCCGATTGTAAAACTTTCTGAAATTGCCACCAGTATGAGCACCGGACAGCTCAAAGATCCGGAGATTGAACTGCTCAGCAACGATGAGATTGGCGAGCTCCAGACCGCGTTCAACCGCATGATCAATACCTATAAAATCCTCGATACACTGGCTAAAGAAGAAAATGAATGACTAAAAAAAGGTGGCAGCACGTACTTTATGGGTACCAGGGATATTCAACCAGGAACCACAATGCCTTCAGGATATTAGTATATTCAACCGAAATCCGGGTTAGTTCATGACCTGCCATTCACTGATATGAAAGAGTATACCCATGCTCAAGAAAACCCTGAATAAATTTCTCATCCTTCAGGATGTCCGAGGAGTAATCGTCATCAAGGATAATGGTGAAATTATTGAAAGCATTAAATCGGGTATAGAATATAACGATAACTTCATGACAGCAGTTTCAACCCTCATGTTGGATTCAAGAGCCACAGCAGATAATTTCGGCAATTCCCCCATTTCTATGGTATTTATGGAATTTTCAGAATATTTCCTCCTCATTGGGCCACTTATGGAAGAGTTTTTTTTACTTATTATTGCACAGAACTCTGCAAATGTCGGACAGATTACCTATGAGATAAAAAAGAATAAAGAAGCTATTGTATCACTCCTATGATGGAACGCTTACCTGAAGGAAAAAGCATCGGATGGATGCAAGCACCACTGACTTGGATAAGTTCACATACGGTACGCTTCATCGGGGTAGTCCGGGTAGTGATACAGGATGGAGAAGGATTTATCCTGATTAATAAAGGAAAGCCATTAATCCATTTTTTCAAACTTGGCACAATTGAACTGAAGGGGCATTCCGCACTTGATTATTTCAACTCGCACTCGATTTTAGAATTTAATCTCTGTAAATATACTCCTGAAGAGTTCGCCCTCGCGCTGAAATTATGCAACTTTGAAGAGCACGAACCAAAGATTCCAAAAGAACCGGATATTTCCGGTCCTGCAATTACTGAACAAACTCCACCATCTCTTCATGAACATGCACCGGTCCCCGAGCCAATCCAGGAGAATGGAATTCCTGAGAAGTCCATTTTTTCACAAGAAGAACACCCCTTTGAGGAAAGCCCGGTTATACCACAACCTGTGGTCTGCGATGAGCCGGATGTAAAAATAATTTCACAGATCAAGAACCTGAATGGTATTGTGGCCATTTCAGTATTCAATGATAAACGCACTATCATCATGCTGGGTGATGCAGATAGCGAGCCCCTGTTAAAAATCGCAAGAAACATGCTTGCTACTGCAAAGAAAATTACTCCCCTGCTTAATTGGGGATCTTTTGTACATTTGACCCTCCAGATACCTGAGGGCAATATGATCATCGCACCATATCATGAAAATTACATCTGTCTGCTCACTACACGAACAATTAACATCGGACATATCCGAAGGATTCTTCGCGACCTTCAGAAAAGAGATGCGCCTCAATACGCATCATGATTTTTTTTAAAAA
>CAYWHL010000027.1:0-17540 GCA_964457995.1 uncultured Methanoregula sp.
TGTTCAACGATGGCTGCCAGACGCAACTGTTCTTCCTCTGCTTTTTTCCGTTCTGCGACATCACGCGCGGCAGCAAAGACACCAATGATGTTTCCGGATTCATCCCGGTATACTGTTGCGTTGTACATGACCGGGATCACATGCCCGTCCTTGTGGCGGATCCCGAGCTCGTAATCAGTCACCAGTCCGTCCCTGAACACTTTCTCGTACCCGGCTCGTGCCTTCTCTGGCTCGGTGAAGTATTTCGAAAAGTCAGTTCCGATCAGTTCTTCCCGTGAATGACCGGTAACCCGCACGGTCGCAGCGTTCACATCACTGATCTTTCCATCAGGATTAATAGTGACAAGCGGGTCAAGGCTTGCCTCGATGAGACTCCGGTTATACAGGTTTGCGATTTTGAGTTCAGTCATTACTCTTTTTTTCTCGGTTATGTCCTGTGCGAAACAACAGCAGTACTGTTTTTCCTTGAATTCGAGGTAATTGAGAACCATTTCAACAGGAATTTCCCTGCCGTCTTTTGTGGTAAATGTGGTTTCGATCGTAAGTTGACCATCACGCAGGGTAATCTCCCACGTTTCATTCCAGGAAAAACGCGTGTCGCTTGATAATATATCAAAAATATTTTTTGATGCGAATTGTTTAGTAGAGAACCCCAGGATATCCCGGGCTTTTGTGTTCATATAAACAAAGCGCCCTTCACGGTTGATCCAGATGATCATGTAGGAAGCGTTATCCATGGCAAACTGGGTGAATTGTAAGTGGAACTCCGCCATTTCACGATGGGAAATTTCATCATAAAGCTGCCTGTTGAGATCCTGCATTTCCTCTTTCTGTACCTTGACAAGCTCCTCCATACCCTGTTCTGATTTTTTCAGTTTTTCCTTCAATTGTTTCAATTCGGTGATATCCAGCCCCGCACCATGGTATTTTTTTAAAGTACCGTGCGAATCAAAAATTCCCCGGAATTTCCAACGTTGCCACCGATGTTCTCCTTTGGGGGTTATTGTACGGAATTCCTGGGTTGAAACCGGGTGGTTTTTATCGATCACTGTGAGACTGCTTTTGATTTTTATAAATTCAGATTCGGGAATGACCGGTCGCCATTCATGTCCCAGAAGATCTGCTTTTGACTTTTGCAGTGCGTGGCAGTATGTTTCATTAACAAAAGTGATGGTCCCGTCAGGTCTGAATTGGAAGACGTATTCAATTTCATCCATTCCGGGATCCGATGAGATGAATTTTGCATCCATAAATCCGTTTTGTTCAGATTCAATCGGTACATCGATTATGAGAGAAACACCCGTGTCCCCGCTTTCAAAAAAAACCGGGCTAATCATGAGCATAGACGGAAACAAATGGTCGTCCGACACAATCATAATTGGGTTATTGGATTCTTTTCCATTCAGCCCTTCTTTTATTAATGCTGGCAGTTCAGTATGACTTTGGACAACAAACGGCAACTGCTCAATAGTTTTACCGACAATTTCCTTTTTTGATATTTTCAGGAATTCGCACAAGGGATCGTTAATATCCACAACGATCAGCCAATGATTTATGAATAGTACATAATTCTTCGATAATTTTAGCACAGCAGCAGCTTGTAATTTATTTGAAAGGGAATAGATCTTTGAAGAACTGTAATGTTTGACGGTGACACTGCCCTGACTCTGGAGCCGGTCTAAGTATTTGGCAATGGAATTGCGGTGTATACCCAGCATTTTTGAAATCGTTTTAATGTTTAACCCTTCCGGATGCTCATATAATACCTTTTTAATGATGGAAATTTCATCCGGAAATTTTTCGACTGCCATCATGTATTGCATGACTATATGGTATAAAAGATTTCTTGATCATGTTGTGCATTCATGTTGTGCATGCACTTAAATTTTTAAATTGATAACCAGACATTTAATCAATTCCTTGCTATGCGGGTTAACATATGTGATTCATCGTTGGAACAGCCTCAATGGTATAGTTGCTCAGGAAAAAATTTAATGTGATGGTGGATTAAAAGATGCAGGAAATGTGTGTGGGATTTGAAGTGTCTCTCCTTGAAAAAAAGCCAAAGAATAAAATATGTACGCTTTGTTATGGCACGGGTAGTATAATACAACCAAATGGAGTAAAGGTTCAATGTCCAAAAGGGTGTCCGGGTTACTATCCCCCACATTGAAAAGATGCATTTTGAACCAATATCTGGAGGTGATGTATTGGACAGGAAAATGCGATGTACCTTGCGGAAAAAGAGGATGAGTTGGTAAACCTTCTTTTTAAGATAGGTATCAAAAGAAACGTTGCCAAGGTACTCGCCTTCCTCGCAAAAACACCAACGGTAACATCCCGTGCGATTGACCGGGGGACAGACCTCCGCCATTTTGAGGTGGCCACGGTGATGCAATACCTGAAGAAACTGGGTTGGATCAAGAGCCAGGAAAACAAAACCAAGAGCAAGGGGAGACCGGCGAAGTTATACGAGTTAGCAAAACCTATCCCCAAGATCGTGAATGGCATTGAAAAAGAAAAGATCAAAGTGGCAAACGACCAGCTCCAACTAATCCAGAAATTACGAAATTACATCAGTTAATCTCACGATCCTGCGCTATTTTTTTCATCCACCGGATTTGTTCTCTGATACAAATTACAATATTCCCGCCATAAATACGGATTCAGGTGCACTAAAACCACGGTTTATTTTGATTCAAGGAAAGGTATACGATCAAGTTCTCCGGTGGAAAGCACGTGTAAAAGCCGATCCGCCCCTCTTCTGACCGGCAGTGAGATCTCTTCTCCCGTGCCGGCACGTTCCGGCTGGATGCCGATAAGTATGATCCTTTCTACGGTATCTGAAAGAAAGTCAATGAGAAATGAGAGAGGGAGCTGGTGGGTTCCCATACTCACATCCTCGATTTTGTCCCGCGGAATGATCCGGTATTCTCCCGGGGAAATGTCCATTGCAGCAGCATCAACCAGAACAAGACATGATGGTCGGGTTTTCCGGATTATACCGGTGAAATTCTCTGGTGCGGTTCCGCAGGCGAGTGGGATCCAGTCATCTTTCCTGAACCGCTCTGCCACATAGATACCAACACCATCGTCCCCATTCAATGGATTGCCGATCCCAAGCAGGATGTTTGTTGTCATGGTCTGAAAGTGATCCTTTCTCTTATTATTTCAGAAATTTTGGGATTTACATGAACAATCGAATCTCCGGCTGCAGTGTCTGGAGATCGACTACTACAGCTTGGGCCGGTGTAGGGTTCACGTTCATCTGTTTCTGGAATGCGGTCTGGGACTGCCATGTACCAGCATTAATCCCGAGCACGCCCCGATACTGGGTCAGTCCACGGATGTGGACATGACCGGTGTGCAGGATTTCGGGCAGTGGGTCGATTATTAACCTGTCAGTTTTTCCTGCAGCAATGGGGGTCCTGCGTCCATACACAGGAGCCAGATGTCGTCGCTGGAGCATTTCCTCCATCATGAGCCCGCTCTGTTCATAGGATGCACCAGGAATCAACCCTATCATGTCATCGATGGATCTGCCATGATACATCAGTACACGCACCCCCTGGAGGTTTACGAGCGCGGGATTTTCAACAAGAATACAATTTGAAGGGAATTTTTGTGTGAATTGCTGTGGGATTACCGGTTGCGGTTCTGCACCTCTGACAACATCGTGATTACCAGGTGAAACAATAATTTTCATGTGGGAAGGAAGATCCTGCAGCATTTCACCGAATGCATCATATTGCTCATAGATGTTTTTTATCACCAGTTCACTTTCCTGGCCGGGATAGATACCGATGCCATCGACGAGATCTCCGGCAATCAGGAGATACGAGAAATCGGAATCCGAAAGCCAGTCTGCGAACCGGTTCCAGCATTCTTCAAGAAACGTATTGCTGCCAACATGAACATCTGAAATAAAGACCGCTTTGCCCGCCTGTTCACTTTTATAAGGAGTATTATCAATCCGGATATCAGGGCGATAGAGTTGTTCGGCAAAAAAGAGTTTTCCATCATTTGAGAGTTTCCCTTTCACGCCGATAACCTCATCATGAATAATTCGTTCTGCGTCTGAAAAGACCGGGCGATCTTTACGGAAAAGCACATTAATTTTTGCAGAGGAATCTTCAATTTCAGAAATCCGATGGCCATTTGTTGTCGTCTTCATATCGACAACCATGCCGATGATGGTACATTCTTCCTGGCGATAACGGCTGTTACGCGTAAGTGCCTCGATCGGCATCGCCCCGCACCTGCTGCGGATCATGCCTCCCAGACGATTATACCGGTCACGGAAATAGTGTATGTAATCACTGGTCCCGTTCACACAACCGGATGTTCCTGGTCCACCGCTGATTACTTCAACGGAAGGATCGGTAAGAAACCGTGTCCCTTCCCGTGTTGCATTCATTCCGGGAATGTGTTTTACCGAAACTACAACCGTATCTCCGGGAACCTGCGCGATGATACGCTCTATGAGATCCGGTTCATCCTTTTCCTGAATAAAACGTACGACCTCTGGATGCACCTGCAGTTTGGTTTCAAGAAACCGGAGCGCGATCTGCTGGGCACTGAGCATGGATAGTATATTGTTCATGAAGAAAATATAGGGTTTTATCTTGACACCGCAACACACCCTGGAAGTCAGGATAGATTGATGGTGAATGATTGATATTCTTTTCAGATGAAGTTACTATGACGAAATATCAGCAGACCCTTCATGTTTGAAATATTCCAGATGTTTATCCTCGGATTTGTTATCGGTTTGACCGGAGCGCTCGCTCCCGGTCCAACGCTGGTTGCAACCATTAATGCATCTATTGGCGGCAACTGGACGACCGGGATAAAAGTCTCTCTCGGACATGCAATAGTAGAACTTTTTCTGGTTATCCTGATACTTTTAGGACTGGCCGCAGTTGCCCTTCCCTATACATCAGCGATTGCAGGTATTGGCGGGATTGCTTTGATTGTGTTCGGCGGGCTGACAATCTCTGGTAGCAGGAAGGCTACCATGAGTAACTCACCGGTCCAATCGTTTACCAATCCATATATGGCTGGACTGATTACAAGCGCGGCAAATCCATATTTCTGGATCTGGTGGCTCTCAATAGGAAGTGCGATGGTAATTGCCGGACTTGAAGGCGGACTGGTGCTCGTGGGAGTTTTCATGATCGGTCATTGGTCCGCAGACACCGTATGGTACACGCTGGTTTCGACCGGGGTGTCAAAAGGCACGACTATCTTTTCTGATTCTACATACCGGAAGATCATTGCACTCTGCGGAATTTTCCTCATCCTTTTTGGGATTTACTACCTGTCACGCCCCATTATCTCACCGTGAAACCCTATGGCATTTTATAATGCTACATGGCTAATTATGAAGAGTTAACAATATAATAAAAAACAGATTAAGAGCGTTAAGAAATGGCAGATAATGATAATAATCGGGATACCCGTACCCTGATTTCCCAATTCCGGGCAAGTGATAACTGGGCGGTGTCCCTGGCGCGCGATCTGCTCTGGATCGGTGCGGTTGTTGGGGGGATTGCACTTGCCTTATTCCTAATCTGTGGTACCTGGCCTGCAGTTGTCACAATTGAATCCCAGAGTATGGTGCCTCATATGAACGTGGGGGACCTTGTCGTTGTCGTCCAGAAGGATCGTTACGGTTCTTTCGAAACATGGGTTGACGGGAAAAACAGCGGCAGATTAATGTATGGAGAGTATGGTGACGTTATCATCTACAAACCGAACGGTCTTACCAGCATTCATCCTATTATCCATAGAGCAATACAGTATGCGGATAACGAGCCGGTTACAGAAATCAAGGGGATAAAACTCCTTGGGAATTATACCCCCTCCCATCCAGGATACATTACCTGGGGGGATAATAACCCTCGTCCCGACCAGGGTCTCAATTATCCGGGTATCGGCATAATAGAGCCCGTAAAGGATGAATGGGTAGTTGGGAAAGCTCTTTTTTCTGTTCCCCTGGTAGGATACCTCCCCCTCCATATTATTGAAGTGACTGTTGTTATCATTGGTATCATGGTACTGCATGAGCTGTATCTGCGTTCACAGGACGGTAAAAAGGGGAAGCGGTCAAATAAAAGCGGGAAAAAACAACGCTAGATAGTTCCGGTAATTATGTCAGATATTTCAATACTCCTATCGGATGTACTCGGCGGACATCGTCTTACTGTGGCAGAAGCAACCCGGCTTTTGGACACCCGGGACCGGAATGTTTTCAAAATTGCGTCTGCTGCAGATGAGATGCGGGAGCGCGATGCAGGTGACATTGTAACCTTTGTGAAAAACCAGAATCTTCATGTGACCAATATCTGTAAGAATCTCTGTGGTTTCTGCGGTTTTGGCAGGAGTGCGGAGGATGAAGGCGCATATTGCAATGATAAGGCTGCAATTCAGGCAAAGGTACGTCTCGCCCTCAAGCGGGGTGTTACTGAGATCTGTCCACTGAGTGGGGTACATCCCGAATTTACAATTGACACTTACTGTGATCTAATCTCGTGGGTACACGAGGTTGGACCGCATATTCATCTGCATGCGTTCAGCCCGGATGAGGTCACCCATGCCGCATCTGCAAGCCATTTATCCAGCGCTGAGGTGCTTAAACGGCTGAAAGCCGCCGGACTCGGTTCATTACAGGGTACTGCAGCAGAGATCCTTGTGGATTCTGTAAGAAAGGTAATCTGCCCCAGAAAATTGGGTACAGCAGAATGGGTGCGTATTATCAAAGAAGCACACGATCTGGGGATCCGATCGACGGCAACTATCATGTACGGTTCGTGTGAGACCGTGAAAGACCGGGCTGAGCACCTCGGTATCCTGCGGGATATTCAGGATGAGACGGGCGGTTTTACTGAGCTGGTTCCCCTGACATATATCCATACCAATACTCTGCTCTATAAGAAAGGCATTTCCCAGGCAGGTGCAACAGGCAGGGAGGACCTGCTAATGATTGCAGTCTCCAGGCTTTTTTTGGATAATTTCGATAATATTCAGGTCCCCTGGGGAAAGATCGGGCGAAAAATGACACAGATGATGTTGCTGGCCGGAGGTAATGATCTTGCCGGAACAATGTTTTCCGATGATATCTCTGCGAATGCAGGGGCAACAGATGCAGACTACCTCGATCCGGTTGTCATGGAACGGATAGTATCAGATCTTGGAAGAATCCTGCGGGAGAGGACAACTCTGTATGAGCTGGTATAATGAATTGGAGTGAAAAATCGGCGTTCTTTAAGGAGTATAAAAAGGATATCCAATGGATAGCTGATGGATTCTAGTAACTATACTATCACAGAAGTTCCAGCGCCTGCCGCCCGGTCATACCTATCCGGATCCCGCGTCCAAAAGCAGATCGGTTTGCCTCTTTGATAATCCCTTTCAGGATATCATCAGTATCTACAATTGACGGTCCGATTGCGGGTCTTACCTTTGCCGCGGGATAGCTGAAAGAATCAAGTGCAGCAACGTCAAATGCGCCACACCCAACCATCCCTATATCGGTCATAATTGCGACAAGGTTCGCAGGGCCGAGTGGTATAATATACCCATCTGCCTTTTTTCTCGTCAGTCGAACTTCAACCTGTTCCATATCTCTCCAGTAGAGATGATTGGTGTAGGGGGATTAATAATCATGTGGCATAAGAATACGATACATTTACTTTTATCCGGACGTATAATGCCTGAAGAACTTGGTGGAGCACTCAATGAAGGAACTCTTGCAGACGCTGTTGGATGATGTGAAAAACGGTCACCGGATGAGCGAAGACGAGGCGCAGCTTCTTTTCAACGTCAGGAACCGGCAAATCTGGGAGATAGCGGCAGCCGCAGATGAGATGCGTGAAAACAGGGTCGGTAATGCAGTAACCTATGTAAGGAACCAGAACATTAACGTCACAAATCTCTGTGTCAATACCTGTGGATTCTGCGGTTTTTCAAAAAAACCTGGTGATGAAGGCATCTATTTCCACGACAAGCGCGAGATCCAGAAGAAGGCAAAGCTCGCAAAAAAACGAAAAGTCTCCGAGATCTGTACGGTGAGTGGTTTACATCCGGATTTTAACGCACACTCTTATTGCGAGGTTTACCAGTGGATTCGTGAGGCGGCACCGGATGTCCATCTTCATGCAAGCAATCCAATGGAGGTTGCATACGCTGCCAGAAAGAGCCGTGTGAGCACTCATGAAGTACTGATTGCGATGAAGAAGGCAGGACTCGGGTCACTGTGCGGGACGGCGGCAGAGATTCTTGTTGACTCCGTCCGTAAAAAAATCTGTGCACAAAAGATTTCGACGGATGAATGGGTACGCATTATAAAGGAGGCGCATGCCATTGGTATTCCAACAACTGCAACTATCATGTATGGTCACTGTGAGAGTGAGGAGGACAGGGTGCATCATCTGGCAATATTGCGTGAAATTCAGGATGAGACGCATGGTTTCACAGAATTTGTTCCTCTGTCGTTTATTCACATGAATACTCCCCTGTTCAGGCAAAAACTCGCACGGGCAGGAGCGACTGGCAGAGAGGATCTCCTCATGGTTGCCGTTGCACGCCTCTTTCTGGACAATTTTAAGAATATTCAGGTTTCGTGGGTGAAAGAGGGAATCAAAATGGCCCAGTTAGGTTTGATTGCCGGTGCCAATGATCTTGGAGGAACAATGTTTGAAGAGAGTATCTCAAAGGGGGCGGGAGCGGTCAATACTGATTACCTTGACCCGGTAGAGATGCAGCGCGTTGCAGAGGATGCAGGCCGGACACTTCAACGCCGGACGACGCTCTATGAACTGGTCTGAACGGGAACATATCCAAACCATATAGTGCCTCAGCATATAAGAAGAACAGATCGGGAGATCACCGACCGACTCGAAATTGAATCGATCCTCTCCGATGTCTCCTGTCTGCAGGATTGGACTTGCTGTAAGAGATGAACCATACGTTATACCGGTCAGTTTTGGCTATGTTGACGGAACAATCTACCTTCATTCAGCTATTGCTGAAAAAAGATTTCGATGCTGAAGAAGAATTCCTGGTACTGTTTTGAGGTCGACCCAGCTCGATACCATAATCCGTTATGAAAATCCGTGTTCGTAGGAGATGCGATACCGGAGTGTAATGGCTTTTGGCAGGGCTCAGTTCGTAAAAGAGAATGAGAAAAAGAAAAAAGGGTTTACACTGCATCATGCGCCATTATGAGTGTGGGATGCACCAGTTTTCTGATGATGACATCAGAAATGTCTGTCTCATCAGGACGATATTGACTCAATGACAGGAAAAAACACGATTGAGGGAAACAATATTTTTTTGGTTCAATCGCGGTTGCGTTTCACAAGCCGGACGATTTTATCGCCGATTTTCTGTGCTCTCGCTACAGCCTCCTCGTCAGAGAGCACATCGCCTTTTAGGTACCCTTTCCCCGTGACCGATCCAAGCGATGAAAATTCATGCGAGCTTAAGAACCCCTCAAGCGTCTGAATCGTCCGGTTTGCACCCTTTTGTGCATGAATAGCTACGGCAATACCTTTCCTTCCCGCAAGCTTCCGGTCATGATAGAGGGAATACGTGCGGTCGATGAAGTTTTTCAGGTGGCCACAGACATCGTAATAATAGGTGGGTGAACCGATGATGAGTACATCGCAGTCCAGCACTTTCTGTATTACATCGCTCCAGTCATCGTTCTCTATCACACACCACTTCTTCTCCTTGCATTTCTCGCAGCCCAGACACGGGTGGATCTTCTTTCCCGAAAGCGAAACAAATTCAGTCTTGATCCCGTCAACGTGACAGCGTTCGAGAATGACGTTGACCAGATCTGCGGTATTGCCATCCTTACGCATGCTTCCCGATATCCCGAGCACTTTCATATGTTATGCTATACCTGTGAATTAATGATAGTTTTGATTATCGGTTCGAGCCGGAGTTCTCGGAATGCAGCGAGGATCTCCTGCTTGGGATCACCCTGCCGGTACAAGAGATGTGATGTGCAGGAGCAGTCACTGCAGCCGAACTTCGGAATGCCGCCCATGTTGAGTTGACGAGTAATCCGGCATTCCAGACGATCCGCAGTGACTGCATAGACTGCATACACAAGAGAAAAACAGGGTGAAGTGAGGAGATAGTCAACATGCCATTTCGGTTGTTTGTCACGCAGCTGGGCGAGCAGGATATGACGCATGGGCCGTTGTAACCCTCCGCTACCCAGGGCAGATCCAACATAGATATACCAGCCAGCCCGAAACGTAACGGCCCCCAAGGCACCGACCCGAATCGAGCAGACGGGAGTTTGAAAAACGAGAGTGTAGATTCCCTTATCCATAACCGCTCTTTATGAGTTCCTGTGCGGCAATAATATGCCGGCTGCCCCCCTGTTCGACCGGCTCCCCATGACCGGGGTAAAGCCCTTCCACATCAAGTAACGAGAGCCTGTCGAGGGACCGTGCAAGTTCCGTCCTGCTCCCCCCGGGGAAATCATAGCGTCCGAAACAGCCGTCAGAAAAAACAGTATCCCCGCTGAAGAGTACGAGATCCCGCTCAGAATACAGGCAGATACTTCCCGGCGTGTGACCTGGTGTATGAAGTACCTTTAAGTCTCCAATGAAATCCCCATCACCAAGTACGATATCAGGAGCAATGCCTGGAGAGCGGGCGCCAAAGTGCATGGAAAGGCTCTGGATGTCATCAACAAGTCCCCTTGCATCGAATTTATGAATGGCGACCTTCGCTTTACACATGTGGGAAATCTCTTTTACCCGGGCGGTATGATCAAAGTGACAGTGAGTCAGGACAATGGTATTGATCTGGTCTTTGTAGGGATTGATTGCCATTGGCAGCACACCCGCGTCAACGAGAATCGTGCCATAAATATAGGCGTTTGCAAAGGCTGACTGTTCCGGAATCCACCTTACCTGCATGCACAATAATAAGGACTCCCGACAGATGTTTCTTATGGATTCGTTAATCCGCAAATGTGCCCGCGGCAATCCGCAGGAACTGGAAGAAGTGGCACGGGCGGAAGGTATGGATCCGGCGCGCTTCGCAAAGGGTGTTGCAGCCGGAAGAATCGTGATTCCGGCAAATGCGAAGAGGATACACGATCAGTGTGCTATTGGTGAAGGGTGCCGGGTAAAAGTCAATGTAAATATCGGGACATCCGGCACCCGCTGTGATCCAGCGCTGGAAGAGAAAAAAGCAAAAGCGGCCCTTAGCAATGGTGCCGATGCGCTCATGGATCTCTCCACAGGCGGGGATCTTGTAGCAATCCGGAAAAAGATCCTTGCTCTTGATACTACGGTGGGGACAGTCCCGATCTATGAAGCAGTGCGCAGGGCGGGCAATGCAGGCGATGTTGATGCAGATCTCCTGTTCCAGGTGATCCGGGAGCACTGTGTGCAGGGAGTTGATTTCCTCACGCTCCATTGCGGAGTTAATCTGCAGGCTCTGGAAGCACTCAGAGCAGATCCCCGTCTGATGGGAGTTGTGAGCCGTGGCGGGGCATTCCACTGTGCAATGATGGTGCATCGCGACGAGGAGAACCCGCTTTACGCCGAATTCGATTATCTGATGGAGATACTCGCAGAATTCGATGTCACCATCAGCTTGGGAGACGGCATGCGTCCCGGATGCCTGCAGGATGCAGGAAAACTAGCGAAATCTGTGGAGTACGTCACGCTCGGAACTCTTGCGAAACGAGCGCACGCCAACGGTGTCCAGCGAATGATTGAAGGGCCCGGGCACATGCCACTCGACCAGGTGGGCTACAATGTGCGGATGATCAAGGAGATCACCAACCATGCCCCACTTTACCTGCTCGGTCCGCTCGTTACCGATATTGCACCAGGATACGACCATGTCGTCGCAGCCATCGGGGGGGCAACCGCCTGCATGAATGGTGCTGACTTCCTCTGCATGGTCTCACCAAGCGAGCACCTTGCCCTTCCGGATGTTGCGGACATTATTGAGGGGACACGGGTGACAAAGATCGCTGCACACATCGGGGATACCGTCCGGAAGCACGAGGGTTGGCGGATGGAACGCGAGGTGCAGATGGCCGAGGCCCGGCATTCGCTTGACTGGGATGCCCAGTTCAAACTCGCACTCTTTGGCGACCATGCAAAGAAAATTCATTGCCGCGACGGGGAGATGGAGACCTGTTCGATGTGCGGGGACCTGTGTGCAATCAAGGTGGTGAACGAGCTGTTTGGGACTGTTGAGAAGGGCAAAAGGAAGAAGAAATAATCAACGATGCAGATTGTCGTATTTTTTTACCTCTTCGTGAAGTCTCTTTAGCTCAATAATGTTTGGTACAGGTTTACCACTACTTACGATCCTTTCATGTATTTCACTCCTGCATCGAAGCGTACTGACGACGAGAACATCAGCGGTATCTTCTCCCAGAAACTTGCGGCACATCTCGCGGGTCTTGGCTGGATCGAAAAAGAGCTGCTTACTCATCACCCCGGATCACGGACCCCGCGTCCGCTGGGTCAGCATCCTGACCGATGCCCCGCTCCATCCGACGGGAAGTCCTATAGAACCGCAGTGCGGTGACTGTACTGCGTGTGTGGATATCTGCCCGCAGCATGCCTTCACGGGAAGGATTTTTTATAAGGATGAGCCCCGAAAGGCACGGTTCGATGCTGCAGCATGCGACGGGTACTTCAGGGAGATGAAGAAGAAAAAGAGCGTTGCGGTCTGCGGACTGTGCCTGTATGTCTGCCCGTATGGAAGGAAATCAAAAATTTCGAACCGGAAATAATCAAAAAGGGATTACGCATTCGTTAAAACGTGGCAATTGATTATTTTCCCTCTATTTTTAAAATCCTTATAGCAAGGTGCGCCGCATTCTCGCCGTTGTCGACACCAACACATGCAACCGGTACGCCTTTTGGCATCTGGGCAATCGCGAGGAGTGCATCGAGCCCGTTGAGTGTCCCGCTCACGGGAACACCGATCACTGGTTTATCAGTTTTTGATGCGATAACACCCGGAAGTGCCGCGGAAAGCCCGGCGATTGCGATGAACACCTTTGCTTTGCTCGTTTTAATATAAGAGTCCAGCTTATCAGGGTCACGGTGTGCGGAGATAATCTGTTCATCAAATGTCACACTATTTTCTTTCAGGACTTTTTTCACTTTTTCCGTAATGGCTGCATCAGATGCTGATCCGGAAATTACTGCGACTTCTGCCATATCTGCCATCCAAACTTATATCCTGTCTCTATAAATATAGTATGGGCAGATCCACATGGAAAAAGAACTACTCCTGATGCTACCGGGCCCGGTGCCGATGCCGGAACGGGTAAGGTATGCAATGATACGTCAGGCAATAAACCACCGCAGTCCTGAATTTGGTGCGGTCTATGCTGACTGTGTGCGGATATTAAAGACCGCTTTTGGAACGACAAACGATCTTTTTGTGATCAGTGGATCCGGAACTGCCGGTATGGAAGCTGCGGTTGCAAACTTTGGCAGGGATAAGGATATTGCCTGCCTTGTCAACGGGAAGTTTGGCGAGCGACTCTTTAAAATCAGCCAGCGCTATGGGAAGGCGTACGAGATCGGCTCTGATTGGGGAACACCGCTCAACCTCGCAGCACTTGACGAGCGGCTCGAGCAGGGTGCACAGGTGGTAACTCTCGTGCACAACGAAACGTCAGCCGGTATCAAGAACCCGGCAAAGGAAGTCGGCCGCATTGCAAAAAAGCACGATGCGCTGTTTTTAATGGATGGCATTACATCGATTTGCGGCGATGTTGTTGAAGCAGATACCTGGGGTGCCGATGTTGCCATCGTCGGATCCCAGAAGTGTCTCGCCGCCCCGGCAGGGCTTGCCGGAATATCGGTAAGCAGCAAGGCCTGGGAGAGGCTGTGTAAGAATCCGCCCTTCTATCTCGACCTTGCAGCATACAAAAAGAGTGCTGCAGGTAAACCGATGGAGACTCCATACACACCAGCTGTCCCGCTCTTTTTAGCACTGCGGGAAGCATGTCTTATCGTTGAAGAAGAGGGTATGGCCAACCGGATCGCACGCCACCAGAAAATGGCGCAGGCCGTGCGGGCAGCAGTGAAAACCTGGGGGCTCTCCCTGTTTCCGAAGATTGATGCAAAGCATGAATATTCCAACACGGTTACCGCGATCTCCTATCCTGATGGTGTGAAGGATGACGAGATGCGGGCTATTGTTAAGAAAATGGGGATTGTCATTGCCGGTGGGCAGGATCACCTGAAAGGGAAAATCTTCAGGATCGGGAGCATGGGTGCGGTCAGTGCACCGGAGATACTAGCAACACTTGCGACAACACAGCATGCATTGAAGAAACTGGGATACAAGGTGCAGGGCGACGGTGTCCTTGCTGCCTGTGAGGTGCTGGGATGAGGGTGGGTGTTGCTGATACCACCTTTTCACGCGTCAACATGGGGGCGATCGCCATCGACGAGCTCAGGAAACACGCGAGTGTTGCAATTGAACGGGTGACTGTGCCCGGAATCAAGGATCTCCCGGTTGCCTGTAAGAAACTCATTGAGGAGCGTAAATGTGATATCGTGATGGCACTTGGCATGCCGGGAGGCAAAGAGAAGGACCGGCTCTGCGCCCATGAAGCCTCACAGGGTCTCATTATGTGCCAGCTCATGACCAATACCCACATCATTGAAGTGTTTGTGCACGAAGATGAGGCAAAAGATGGAAACGAGCTCTCATGGCTTTCAGAACAGCGTACCCGCGAACATGCAGTCAATGCAGTAAAACTGGTCCTTTACCCAAAAGAGCTCGAAAAAGAATCCGGCACCGGCCAGCGCCAGGGATTTGCTGATGCCGGACCAGCACGCCGCTAGAGAAAAAACAACAAAAGCGTACAAATTTATCAGGTTCGATTCACAAGAGATGATTAACCATGTGCGATACAAATCCGATAAAACTGGGTTTTGTCGTTGCGGAATTCAACCGCGACATTACCTATATGATGGAAATCGAAGGCAGAGAGCATGCAGCATTTCTCGGAGCAGAAGTGACCGAGTCCCTGTATGTTCCTGGGGCCTATGACATGCCGCTGGCAATCAAGAAGATGCTGCAGGCAGGAAAAGTCGATGCAGTCGTTACCATCGGCTGTGTTATTGAAGGTGCTACCCAGCATGATGATATTGTCGTTCAGCACGCAGCCCGGAAGATTATCGATCTGTCTCTTGAGTTTGGCAAACCGGTAACTCTCGGTATATCCGGGCCCGGTATGACGCGCCTTGAGGCGAATGAGCGGATCGATTATGCGAAGCGTGCTGTTGAATCTGCCATCAAACTTGTCCAGCGATTGAAATGAGGCAGCTCTCGGAGAAGATTGCTGCAGTCGCACCTTCTGCAACCCTGGCGATCTCCGACAAGGCAAAAAAGATGCAGCGGGAGGGCATCGATGTCATCAGCCTCTCGATAGGTGAGCCGGACTTCGATACCCCGCGGCATATCAGGGATGCCTGCATCGATGCATTGAACAGGGGTGAGACGCATTATGCGCCAAGTAATGGCATTCCTGAACTGCTCACAGCCATCAGTGAAAAAATACTACATGAGAATCACTTCCCCTGTCGTCCTGAACAGGTGATTGTCGCGTGCGGTGCCAAGGATGCGATCTACGAAGCCACGGAAGCCGTTCTGAACCCCGGCGATGAGACGATCCTGCTCACCCCGGCATGGGTATCGTATGAACCCTGCGTCCAGATTGCCGGTGGGAAAATCGTAAAGCACGCGGTTAACCAGAAGTCCTTCCAGCTCGATGATACTCTTCTTGAGCGGGTGAATGAAAAGACCAAGATGATTGTGGTCAACTCCCCTTCAAATCCGTCGGGTGCTGTGTTTGACAAAAAATCCATGCAGCTCGTAGCAGATCTCTGCGAGGATCACGATATCTACGCTATGTCTGATGAGATCTACGAGAAGATGATATATGGCAAGGAACACATCTCGCTTGCCGCACTCGGTGATATGGCATACCGCACCATCACCATCAACGGATTTTCGAAGTCATATGCGATGACCGGCTGGCGTCTTGGCTATGCTGTTGCACCGATAGAGATCATACGGCATATGTCCAAGGTGCAGCAACATTCGGTCAGCCAGGCAGCCACGTTTGCGATGTGGGGTGCAGTGGCAGCGCTTACAGGGGACCAGCGCTGTGTTGAGGAGATGTGTACTGAGTTTGACCGGCGGAGAAAATACGTCATCTCCGAATTGAACCTTATGGGCTACGAGACTGCGCCGGCAGACGGGGCATTCTACGCGTTTGTTAAAGTCAGTGGCAATGATATGGCGATTGCTACCCGCTGGCTCGAACAGGGGCATGTGGCTGTAACTCCGGGTAGTGCATTCTACGCTCCCGGGTGGGTACGGCTTTCATATGCAACCTCCATGGAAAAGCTCAGGGAAGCAATGGGACGGATCCGAAGGATTGGTAACTGATAATTTTTTTATTTTTTACATCTCATTTTTTCCACCAGATCTTTGCAAACGTTGAATTACCTGAGACCACCACCTCGTTTCCCTCATGCCGGATTATTGGTGTAATGTAATCAGATACCCTCCTCTCCTGTGCAGGATTCTTTGCTTTGAACCTTTTTTTGAAGAATGCAATCATTTCATCCTGCGTAGCAAACCGGTACTCTTTGTTGAGAGGGAGCATCTCGACGTTTGCATAGATTCCCAGCTGGTACAGGACTCCAAAAAGGCAATCGGCTTTTGGCCCTGTATTGTATTTTGAACCATGGAGCGGCTCCCAGAGATCAGCATACATTTTTTCCCAGAACGGCATGTCAACAAACCAGAACAGGTACACGGAATCACGCGAAGCGGCATCCATCTTTTGGAGTGCCTGCCGGATATCCTCCATAGTAAGCGAGAGTGAGGAAACCACGACATCATACAACCCCTCCAGATCGCTGGCGGGATCGATATCCTCCCATCGCTTCTGGATGCACGTTATATTGGTGATACCCTCACGCCTCGCACGTTCGTTGAGGACAGAGATCATTCCCGCACCGGGTTCAACAGCGGTTACTTCTCTGACCAGCGGTGCAAGCGGAATGGCCAATGTACCAGGTCCGGCACCAATGTCAAGTACCCGGGATTTTTTTGTGATGTCCAGACCTGCGATCGTGATTTGTACACGGTCATCACACTCGCTACGGGACGAGGAATCATAGCGTTCGGCATTCTCCCGTTTGTTCCAGTTATGCGATTGGTCGTCAGAATGTTTTGACAACTCGTGCAGTTTCTGCCTTTCTTTCCAGATCTCATTCCAGTCCACATCATTCCAGGAGGGTGCAGGTGCTGGACACATAACAAATGAATACCGCATGATAGGTTAAAGATGTTTTTTGACTGTTCCTGTACAAAAAAAGAAAGCGATGTTATTCGTGCCTGAGTGCATCGATCGGGTTGAGGTTTGCCGCCCGCCACGCAGGATAGATGCCACAGATCAGACTGATGACAATACCAAAAGACATACCATAAACGATATAGATCAG
>CAYWHL010000028.1:0-17286 GCA_964457995.1 uncultured Methanoregula sp.
TTCATCTGTTTATTACCGTAAAGGTGCGTGGCAGGCAAACGGTACTGAATACGACGCGATTATTTCCACAATCGCTCCCCAGGAACTTGAAAGAATTGGCGGTCCGGTACTGCCTCGAATCCCGTACCAGGGGGCTGCCTGCATGACCCTCGCTCTTGAACGGGAGGTTACAGAGGGTATTTACTGGCTGAATATGAAAGACGAAGCTCCTTACGGTGCAGTAGTTGCCCATACAAATTTTATTCCATTCGGAAGGTATGGTGAACACATTGTATACCTGGCATCCTACTTTTCAGGCATAGTACCATCACACCTTGACACAAAGATGCTTGAGGATTTTTATACCCGGTTTTCCGTCACAAGGGATGAGGTTCACTGGTATAAAATGGCAATCGATCCATGGGCGGGACCTGTGTACACAACGGGATACCGCACGCTCATCCCTGCATATGAACAGAAGGGTTTATTTATGGCAGGGATGTTCTCCCCTACCAATTACCCGGAAAGAAGCATGGAGGGATCCATACGTGCAGGATCTGAAGTAGCAGATTGTATCAGGATACGGAGTACCCATGCACGAACCTGATGTGACCGCAGTTATTCCCGTTTTTAATGATCTTCGCTCACTAGAGATAGCCATCCCAAAATCCCTTGAACACCTGTCCCGTATAACAGAAAGATTTGAACTGATTATCGCAGAAGATGGTAGCACTGATGGGAGTGCTGAACTCGTACGCCAGTATGAACAGCGCGACCCCCGCATTCATCTTCTCCACAGTGATGATCGTCAGGGGAGGGGTAAAGCGCTCAACCGGGCGATTAATGAGTCAAAAGGGAAAATCGTTTGTTATTATGACGTCGATCTTGCAACGGACATGCACCATCTTCCCGAACTCATAAATTCAATTCGCGACGGAGCAGATATTGCGACCGGATCCCGGCTTATTCAGGGAAGTGATACAGTGCGGACAGGAGGTCGCGACATAGCAAGTCGCTCTTATAATTTTCTGGTCAGATTATTCCTAGGCAGCAGAATCTTCGATCATCAGTGTGGTTTTAAGGCATTCAATAAAGAACATATCCTCCCGATACTCCCAACTATACGCTCAAACCACTGGTTCTGGGATACAGAGATCCTCGTCCGCGCCCAGCGTAGAGGATCCTGCGTGTGTGAGTTTCCGGTACGCTGGCGGGCAGGTAAAGCGACCACGGTGAAAATAAAAGATGTTTTTGAGATGGGGTCATCTATCCTGAGGTTGTGGTGGCAGATTCATGTATCGAAAAATTAGTGCAATCGTCATTCCGACCATCATCGCCATCGGTATTATCGCCTATATGCTCTTCAGGGTCTGGGATGATTTGTTCGTTGCACTCCAGAATATTGTTCCTTCCTATTTCGTTGCAGGTGTTATCATCTGCCTTTCAGCGTGGTATTTACGGGGATGGCGGTACCGCACAATCCTGAAAAGTCTCAATTACCGGATGAGCATTGCGGCCTCCACTGCCTGCATTTTTGTCAGCCAGACTGTTAATCTAATTGTCCCTGCACGCCTTGGTGATTTTGTGCGGGTGTTCATCCTGAAGCATGAGTATAAAACCACCTATTCCGAAGGAGTGTCTTCGCTCGTCGTGGAACGGGTTTTTGACCTATTCACCGTGGCACTCCTTGGTGCTGCTGCAGTCTTTTTTGTTCTGAACGCACCTCCATGGTTCTATCCAGTCATTCTCCTGCCAATTGCCGGAGGAGTGATTTTTTTTGTTTTTTTACTTTTTATTGGTAAATTTTCGTCGGAGAACAAGTATGTCCTGATCATACTCACTATGCTTCACGAGATAAAACGGGCTTCACTTTCGTTAAAAGCAATTGTCGTACTCGGTTGGTCTTCCGTAGTCATCTGGCTCCTTGACATACTCGTTTGCGTAGCCGTCATAATGATGTTCCACCAGCAAATCCCTTTCGCAATTATTGTTCTTGCAATCGTCATTGGAAATCTTGTAAAGGCTGTCCCTCTTACACCCGGAGGAATCGGAGGTTATGAACTGGTATTGGCGATAACATTCGGACTCGCCGGTGTGGATGCTGCTATTGCAACGCTGATTGCTGTAATCGATCACCTGATTAAAAACCTTGTAACCCTCGTTGGGGGAATTGTGTCAATCTATTACTTTGGTGACTGGGTAATTCCAAGCATCAAATCGGCACTTACCACAAAACGTGAGGAGGGAGATGTACCTGACCGCTGAACTGCAGATTTTTTCCGTTATCAGCTGGCTCGTTTTTTTGAGCCTGCTTCAGATTTCTTTCTATCCCTCTCTGAAAAAAACATTTAAGAGCTTTGCATTTCCGGTCTCTTTCTCCTCATCGCTCCTTGTATTCACCATCCTTTCCTGGTACTGCGGACTTCTCCATATACCCGTCCATATTGCCCTCCTGCCTTTTTTGGGACTTTTTGCTTACCATCTCTACTATCGTCACTATTCTGTAGAGGAACTTAAAACAGAATGGCGCTGGGAATTGTTGTTTCTCGTCTGTTTTCTCCTCATGCTTGACGTGCGGTTTGTTAACCCCACGATATCCTATGCAGAAAAATTCATGGACCATGCGTTTCTCGCGTCAGTGATGAGAAATCCGGTGGTACCACCTCTCGACCCATGGTTTGCGGGGGAATCTCTGAATGTCTATTATTACCTTGGATACTGGATGTTCGGGTGTCTTGGTATCGTGACCGGCGTACCATCGAATATTGCATTCAATCTCGCTCTACCAACAATCTTCAGCCTTGCGGCAATTAACCTGTACGCGATTGGGAACCTGCTGCTTGAACGATTCAGGTGGTTGCCCCTCATTGTCCTTTTAATTCCAAACCCCTCATTCTTTTATCAGATTGCACAGGGAAAAGCATTGAATGCTGTGTTATGGGATAGCACACGGACAATCACCAATACCATTAACGAATATCCCTTTTTCTCATTCATCTGGGGTGATGTCCATGCCCATGTGGTCTCACTATTCAATCAGTTATTTTTGATCTTCCTGCTTCTCTATGCCTATAAACGATGGGAATCTCTAAAATCACGGGAACGATGGCTTGTCAGTATTTTTTGCTCGCTCAGTCTTGGTTCCATGCCGCTGTTCAATACATGGGATGTTTTGTTGTACGCGCCGATTACCCTCGTATTCGTGACACTAATCATCCGGAAGGGCGGGATAAATGTATCCGGTATTTCTTCCAGCTGGCAATTAGGGACAGTCCCGCTACTAGCCATCGTGTGCTATCTGCCATTCTATCTCCAACTGAAAACAAACACAGGCGGCATTTCGATCGTTCATACCCCATCAAATCCCTTTGAATTCCTTTTGGTTAATGGACTATTCATTGCCATTTTTTTGGCATTTCTCTGGCGGGAAATCGTACGGCGACCGTATCTTCTCCTTGCTGTGATACCTTTTGTACTTACTGGTTACATCGCTGTCGCAATTGCCGTAGTCCCTGTCATATATTTCCTTGCACGGAAATACCACGACATTTCGGATATTCTTGCCACTATCGGACTCATCATGTTGATCTTCTGCGAAATTTTCTATCTTAAAGATAATATGGGTGATACCTTCTTCAGGATGAATACCGTCTTCAAATGTTATCTTCCCGCATGGATTATACTCGGTACAGCTGCATTTTCCATGGTCGGAAAATGGATGTCTGGTTGTATGAAAGTTCCGGTAGTGTCAGCCAGAAAATCCGCACTTCTTATAGTTGCTGTTACTACCTTGCTCTTCATCCTGCCATTTCTCATTCCTTTTAACCTGAATTACGGAACAGGTACGCTCGACGGGCTTGCCTATCTCAAAGACTCACATCCCGGGGATGCCGGTGCAGTTGCTTATCTTCGGGCACTGCCAGGCAACGAACAACTTGTTGAAGCAGAGGGGGGGGACTATACGTATTACTCGCGGGTTTCATCGTTTACCGGGATTCCTGCAATTATCGGCATGCCCTTTCACGAGTATATGTGGCGGGGTGATAAGACCGGCTGGTTTAATACGCGACTCTCTGATGTAAAATCAATCTATGAAGAACCTGAAAAGACCATCGCGCTCATGAAAAAATACAATGCCACACTACTCTATGTTGGTGATGCTGAACGAGAGCGCTACAGGGTAGCTATTTCAGTATCAGGACTTGAGAAAATATATTCTGCTGATGGAACAGAGATTTTCAGACTTACAGGATGACTGCCATCAGGTACATTTATTATAAAAACTGATGATAATTTTTTAGTTCCCGGCCAGTCCTTCACAAACCTTTATTTCCGCTCCTGATGAAATGATATGGCTGCATCATTGCTGACTGATGAGTAATGAAGGAGCATTCTACTCCTGAATGAGGTGAGTTATGGCAAAAGGTTACGTTAAAACCCAGGCTCCGGAAGAGCTTCAGAACAAGGCTCTAGAAGCCCTTGAAGTTGCACGGGATACAGGAAAAATCAAGAAAGGATCTAACGAGGCCACAAAAGCCATTGAGCGGAGTATCGCCCAGCTCGTATTGATTGGCGCTGACGTGGAACCTGAAGAGATTGTTATGCACCTTGGACCACTCTGCGATGAGAAGAAAGTACCCTACATCTTCATCAACAAGCAGAATGACATTGGCGCCGCAAGCGGTCTTGATGTAGGCTCCGCTGCTGCTGCAATTGTAAAACCCGGAAAGGCAAAAGAAACGATAGATGATCTTACCAAGCAGCTGACCGCGCTGAAGGCGTGAGGTAAACTATGGCAAACGATGCAACGCCAGCCGAAGTGATAGAGGTAGTTGGCTCAACCGGCATGCATGGTGAAGCAATGCAGGTAAAGTGCCGTATCCTCGATGGCAATAATAAGGGGCGGATTATAACCCGCAATACTGTTGGTCCAATCCGCGAAGGAGATATTGTAATGCTCCTTGAAACTGAACGCGAAGCAAAGAAAATGTCGAGGCGGTGAAAGGTATGGTTGAACAACATCCCTGCAGCTTTTGTGGCATCCAGATTGAACCCGGTACCGGTAAAATGTATGTCAGAAAAGACGGTACTATCTTTTACTTCTGCAGCACCAAGTGCCAGAATAACTACAAGCTAGGAAGGGTTCCGCGTCGCGTCCCGTGGACTAATGCAGGGAAAAAGGCTGCCAGCAAGGAGTGAAAAACTCAAATGGACCGCACTTTTATTATGGTCAAGCCGGATGGAGTTCAGCGGAGCCTTGTTGGCGAGATCGTAACCCGGTTCGAAGCAAAAGGATTGAAACTTGCTGCGGCACGTTTTGAAAAACTTCCCGAAGTACAGGTGACAGAGCAGTACCAGGAACATCTCACAAAACCATTTTTCCCGTCCCTTAAACAGTATATCATGGGCGGGCCCTGTTTTCTCATGGTCTGGGAAGGCAGAAATGCGGTTGCGATTGCCCGTAAACTGATAGGTGCGACCAATCCTTCGGAGGCACTACCCGGAACAATACGGGGTGATTTTGGTATTGACATTGGCCGGAACGTCATCCATGGTTCCGACTCGCCAGAAAGTGCAGCCCGCGAGATTGCTATCCATTTTAGGCAAAACGAACTGGTTACCTATACCCGGATTGATGAATCCGTTCTCTACGAATATTAACCTCCCTTTTTTATCTGCCGCAATTAATTGCGATCATAATATCTATTAGTCTTTGGCACTGCACTATGCTTAATGGCAGGGGATGTCCTCAGTTTTGCGCTCTTATCGCTCTCTTCAATTATCATTATTGTCAATCCACTCGGTACCACCATTATTTACGTATCCCTCACTGCGTCCATGGACCAGCATGCCCGTGATACTATTGCAAAAGATTCCTGCCGGTATGCCCTGTTAATACTGCTCTTTGTCGCGGTGCTTGGCGCGTGGATCCTCCAGATCTTTGGCATCAGTCTTGAGGCATTCAGGATTGCCGGAGGAATTTTGCTATTTGGTATCGGTATGGAAATGGTATATGCAAAAACGTCACGGGCAAAACTTACTGCCACTGAGAAGTACGAGTCCCGGGAGACGGATGATATCTCGATTATGCCCCTTGCGATCCCGATGATCGCAGGTCCGGGAGCGATTACGACCACGATTGTGCTGATGAACGAAGCTATTGTCATAACTCCGTTTGCAATAGGGATTGTTTTATTCTCCATTGTGATTTCCATTGTGATAACGTATTATATGATGCGGAATTCAGATTATATCATGAGCAAGATAGGGCAGAGGGAATACCGTGCGATCAATCGCCTTATGGGCATGTTGCTCATTGCAATCGCGGTTCAGTTTGTTATAAACGGCATCAGGCTGGCTTTTCCTCTGTTTGCCGGGGGATAATAATGGGGGAGTGGGATCTTACATCTATTGGATTAATCGTGATCGTCTGCAGCATTACCGTTGCCGGCATCATTATCGGTGCGTTGGTTCTTGGTTTTCCGGTTGTCTATGCACCTTTTTTCCTGATCATAACAGTGGTACTTATTGTCATAGGTGCGATTTCCATCTTTTATGAGAATGCGAAAACACATGAGAGGAGATGAAGGCATGCAGGGGAATGAAGGGCATGTCATCAGAGTGTGCAGTGCGCAGATCGCGAGTTCCTGGGAAGATCCGGAAAAAACACTCACCAGAGCAGAAATATTCATCCGGCATGCAGCTGATTGTGGCTCAAAACTGATCTGCTTCCCGGAACAGTTTGCAACAGGCTGGGATCCGCTACCCAGAAAAAATATCCAGGATCTCCATGGGAGCATACTGTCATCCATTCAGGCATATGCTAAAGAATACCGGATTGGTATCCTTGGATCGTTTCGGGAAGCACATAATCCCCTCCCCAAAAATACTGCTGTTGCTATCGGGAAAGATGGAAGAATTCTTGCCACCTATGCAAAGATGCACCTGTTTTCTTTATCCCACGAACATGAAGGGAACTCCCCGGGTACAGATCTTGGAATATTTACCTTTGATTCGCTTACCTGTGGTATTGCAATCTGTTATGACCTCCGGTTTCCTGAACTTTTCAGAATTTATGCACAAAAAGGCGTGCAGGTTGTTTTTGTTCCTGCAGCATGGCCGCAAAACCGCATCAGGCACTGGGAGATGTTCATCACGGCCCGGGCTGCAGAAAACCAGATGTATATTATTGGAGTAAATACGACCGGAAATACTCCGGTTGATCTTTACGCGGGTGCATCAGTGACTGCAGATCCCCACGGTACTATTATCAGTCGTGCCAATGAGGCAGAGCAACTGTTGTTCTCGGACATTGATCCAGGGGAGGTAGAGAGAACCCGACGGGCTTTTCCTGTAGAGAAAGATCGGAAAGATGCTCTTTATCACTCTCTTCTATTAATGAGAAAATAATGTAAAAAATCTCATGACCAATCATTCTAACCTTATTGATAAGAAAACCGGGAATCTGCCTGTACATTCTTTCAAACCGCACGCCTATATGTAATTAAAAGACCAATGCTATTGCATGTACCATCTCGTGTGCGTCAATTGTGAGGCAACCTATCCCGCTGACGAGATTCTTTACAATTGCACAAAATGCGGTCATCTCCTGGCCGTGAAGTACCCGCTTGAGGAACTATCTGTAACAAGAGCATTGTGGGAGAGCCGTCCGCTCTCTGTCTGGCGGTACCGTGAACTGCTCCCGGTATATGTCGAGCCTGTCACCCTGCAGGAAGGAGGGACGCCACTGTACCATTTACAACGGATCGGGGAAGAGATGGGTTTAAAACACCTCTATGCAAAACACGAGGGGATGAATCCCTCCGGTTCATTCAAGGACAGGGGAATGACAGTTGGTGTCTCGATGGCACTTCAGCTGAAAAAGAAGAGCGTGGCCTGCGCAAGCACTGGAAATACTTCAGCAAGTCTTGCAGTCTACGCAGCAAAAGCCGGCATACCGGCAGTTGTTCTCCTTCCTGCCGGAAAGGTGGCAGTGGGAAAAGTCGCCCAGGCACTCATGCACGGCGCTAAGGTAATCTCAATCCGTGGAAACTTTGACCGTGCTCTTGAGATGGTGCACGATCTTTGTTTATCTCATGGGCTTTATCTGCTAAATTCCATAAATCCTTACCGGCTTGAAGGGCAGAAAACGATCGGCTTTGAAGCTCTTGACCAGCTCGGTGAGATCCCCGACCGGTTTGTATTGCCGGTGGGCAATGCCGGAAATATTTCGGCGGTATACAAAGGATTTCTGGAGTTGCAGGAACTGGACTTAATGGATCGGTTACCGATGATGACCGGTATACAGGCAGAAGGATCGAGCCCGGTTGTGCGTGCGATCCGTGAGAAGCTGCCGGAAGTGATCCCGGAGCTACATCCCGAAACTGTAGCGACTGCCATACGCATTGGTGCACCGGTGAATGCTGAAAAAGCCCTCACAGCGATACGGATGACAGGTGGGCTTGCTGAGTCGGTCACTGATGTGGAGATTCTGCAGATGCAGCGGGATCTCGCCAGAAAAGAGGGAATAGGTGTTGAGCCTGCATCCGCTGCTTCTGTGGCAGGCGTCCGAAAACTGGTGGAACAAGGAATGATTGAACGGCATGAGCGGATTGTCTGCGTAGTTACCGGACACCTGCTCAAGGACCCGGATACGGTGATTAAACAATGCGAACCTCCGACCGAAATCAATGCAGATCTACCATCGCTGCTGTCTGCACTGCACTTATAATCATACTGATCGCAATTCTCCCTGCAGGAGCGCTTTCAGCTGACTATCAGGTTTTCCCCAACGGGACTGCGTACCGGGCTAGGATAGAGATTGCAGATGTATCACGGTATGAGTTTGTCGATACCGGTATGCTTGGTGAACCCTCACCTCTTAGTGTAGGAGAGATACAGCTTTTTGGGAATTGTTCCCCCTGCAGGTTCAACCAGACCTCTCCTTCTTTTACCAGCAATGTCATGGCCATAACATTTGAACGAGGGAATTATACCGTGTCATATGTCTCACCCATCCGTGATAACCACCTTCAGGCATCCTTCAAGAGCCCCTATCATGTCAATATTTCCCTCCCGCAGGAATTCGATGTGCAAAACCCCCTGCTTGCCGGTATCAGCCCTGGGGCTAATATAACGCGCTTTTCGGATAATACAACCCTCATCCGGTGGAACAATACCATGGCGGTAGATCTCAGGTTCTACGATCAGGGTCGCGAAACTCTCCTGTATTTTTTCCTGCAGTTCATGGTGATTATCGCTGTGGTGATGCTGCTGCCGTACCTTATTACGATAAGAAAGGAGGAGAGATAAGGCACTGATAAGGGGGTATTGCGAAAAAAGGGGTTTCTTGTCAAATCGGTACTTCTGTCTGATCGATCATGTTTACCTCTGTCCAAAAGAGTCTGTTAGGGTCTTTTTCCAGCCCCAATAATACGCCTGATGCCCTGACAAATGGTTTTTTGCTGAATTTCCTGAACAATAGAACTGCGTTTTGTCAAATAAGAGCTCAACGATCAGTAAAAACAGGGAAACAGGGGCCTTAACTAGCTTATTTTTCCCCTTCAATCGATAATGGTATCCTGTTAATAATGAGAGGATTTCACTGTGTATCAGGGAAAGCATCAGCATAGTAAAAAGATACCCAGGATGCACCATGAAAAAAAAGTGAAAGAATTATTTCTTTCCTTCCACTGATTCAATGAATTCCATTATCCGGATTTCATATCGGATATGCCGGAATATCTTATCAAGTATTACAAGTACGCAAGTTTTTTTAAAAACCTTAAAAAACAATCAGCAATGATATTCACATTGCTGATGCTGCAATGATCATGGACGAAGATCTCTCCCGGATTGGAATTTCACTTCCCAAAAACCTGCTCGATCGGTTCGATGAAATATTGAACTACCGTGGTTACTCATCAAGGTCAGAAGGTATCCGCGATGCAATCCGTACCTACATTACCTACTATAAATGGATGTCTGATGTCAGGGGAGAACGAGAAGGGGTCATCACAATGGTCTACGATCATGATCAACGGGGACTCCTCACTACCATCACCGATATTGAACATGAACATCACTCAATTATCAAGGCGTCGCTCCATTCACATGTGACCCACGACCGGTGTCTTGAAGTGATACTGGTTCATGGGGACGGGACACAACTCAAGACACTTGCCGAACGTCTGATGTCCCAGAAAGGAGTTGAGTCAGTGAAGCTCACAACAATTTCTATTGAAGAATGAAAAGTATCAGTCAAAGGATAGCCCTTTGTATAACTATTGTTGTTTATTAATTTGTGTGAAAGAAAACTAGCCTCACATCTGCGGCTGGCTGTGTTTTTCCCAGACTGAAAAATAAAAATTCAGTTAAAAGGATATCATTTTTGGGGCTGTGAAGTGCAGCCGGAAACCAGTCCTGCTGCTACAAGGAAAATAACACAAATCGCGGGAACGGGGCATGTTTTTGTATGTGAATGCCTCTTCTTTTCGTAATAAGAGTTCATTTCCTGTATGGGTTATTGATTTATTTTTATTACGAGACTTGACTGCCGGATAAAAAATATTCAAGCGGTTGTTGGAATTCGGAATCCGAATCACAATCCCGAATCCTACTCATACCAGCGTCTTCTGCGGATTATTGAGATGCTTTTTTGCAGCGGATGTAACCTCCCTACCCTGGGGTGTGCGTTTCAAAAATCCGATCTGGATAAGATATGGTTCATAAACATCTTCTATTGTCCGCACCTCCTCCCCAACCGAGATCGCAATGGTCTTTGCACCAACAGGGCCACCATCAAAATCTTTGGCAATGACCGCGAGGATGCGCCGGTCCAGTTCATCAAGACCAAGCTCATCGATCTGCATCATGGTAAGCGCATTACAGGTAATATCCCGCGTAATGGTGCCATCCCCTTTAACAATAGCATAATCCCTTACTCTCCGAAGCAGCCGGTTGACAATCCGGGGAGTGCCCCGGCTCCTTCTTGCAATCTCCAGGGCGCCGTCAGCGGTCATCGGAATCTTCAGGATGGAAGCACTGCGCGTGACGATCTTAACCAGTTCATCAGGAATATACAAGTCGAGCCGGGAGATGATGCCGAACCGATCCCGGAACGGTGCACCCAGGAGTCCTTGTTTTGTTGTTGCGCCGATGAGGGTGAAATGTTCAAGGTTCAGCTTAATCGAGCGTGCACTCGGTCCTTCTCCGATCATCACATCGATGAAATAATCCTCCATCGCCGGGTACAGGACCTCCTCGATAACCGGGTTTATCCGGTGGATTTCATCAATAAACAGTATATCGCCGCATTTTAATGGGGTCAGGAGGGCAGCAACATCCCCTGGTTTTTCCAGAACCGGGCCGGTTGTAGCCCTGATATCTGCACCCATCTCATGGGCGATGATATGCGCTAAGGTGGTCTTGCCAAGCCCGGGAGGTCCGGAAAAGAGGATGTGGTCTAAGGGTTCGCCACGTTTTTGCGCGGCTTCGATTGCAATCTTCAGTGTTTCCTTTACCTGCACCTGCCCGACAAACTCATCCAGCCGTGCCGGCCTGATAGTGAGATCGTCTCTTTCTTCTGTAAGTAGTCCGGGGGAGGTGACCCTCTCTGTCATGTATTACCGATCCTTCAACTTTGATAGTGCGGCTTTGATAAGCTCCTGTACTGCTGGTGATTTCAGCACAAGGGTCGCAGCGTTGACGGCATCTCTTGATTCTTTTTCCGCAAAACCAAGCGATACAAGGGCGCATACTGCATCGTGAACGATTGGGCTGGTCCTGCTGGTGTCACTATATACAATCGTCTGGCTGACTTTCTTCATCTTGTCCCGGAGTTCAAGGATCAGCCGTTTTGCACTTTTTGTGCCAATCCCGGAAATCTTTGTAAGTGCCTTTTCATCTTCGTTCAGGATTGCGATCGCAAAATCCTCTATTCCAATCTGCGAAAGAAGGTTCATAGCAATCTGGGGGCCAATCCCACTTACACTGATCAGGATCCTGAACATCTCCAGTTCGCTCTGGTGCATGAAACCATACAGAGTTATCGCATCCTCACGGACCGCCATATGCGTGAAGAGTTTTACTGGTTCCTTTTCGTGTGAGAGCATCTGGAACGCAGGTTGTGTTACCTGTACCTGGTACCCGATGCCTCCGACATCGATTACTACCCACCTGTCACCTGTCAGGACCGGTTCACCACAGAGATGTGCGATCATTGTACTATCTGAGGATATGGATATGACATAAGGCAATCGAAAGGGCATCAGCGGCATCATCGGGCGTAGGAATCTCAGTAAGCCGGAGCAATCGTTTGATCATTTCCTGCACCTGACGTTTGTCGGCACGCCCGGATCCCGTGATCGCCTGCTTGACCTGATTTGGTGTGTATTCTGTGATCATGATATTCCGCTTTTCAGCAGCAAGAAGGATGATCCCGCGTACTTCACTCACTCCCATGGCTGAGGAGATATTTTTTGTAAAGAATAATTTTTCAAGCGAGAGATGGTCGGGCTGGTATTGATCAAAAAGTGCTTCGACTGCCATGTATATTTTGAATAATCTCTCTGAAGCGCGGAGATCCCTGCCGGAAGTTTCTATGCATCCATAGATGACTGGCAGTATTTCCCCCTTATTGACCTCAATCACCCCATAACCCAGTCGGGCAAGCCCGGGATCGATTCCAATAACGATCATGTATGCAGGAGCTCCTGATCAGGTATTTGTCGCTCCTGTATTATACTGAACATGGTAAGTAGTGTGAATGTGATTATTAAACGCAAAAATTCGGAAAAATTCCAGTATCAGCTCGCTTACCTTCAGCTTCACCTATGGGATTGCAGGACACAAAAAGAAGCGGAAAAATAATTAGTAATTCTCGCAGTACAGTTCGAAATAAGCTCTTGGGTGATCACACACAGGACACTTAAGGGGAGCCTCTTTGCCTTCGTGAACGGAGCCGCAGTTCCTGCACTTCCAGTGTTCCGGAACATCCTTTTTGAAGACTTCACCCCGCGCAAGGCTATCAAGTAATTTCCGGTAGCGCCGCTCGTGATAGGACTCCACTTTAGCAATCTGCCGGAATGTTCGTGCCACTTCGGGAAATCCTTCTTTTTCCGCGACACTGCCAAACCCGGGATACAGGGTACCCCATTCCATTTTCTCACCGTCAGCAGATGCTTGTAAGTTCTCGGCAGTCGTCCCAATGACGCCAGCTGGGTAAGTGGCGGTAATCTCCACAACCCCGCCTTTCAGGAGCTTGAAGAATAATTTCGCGTGCTCTTTTTCATTATCAGAAGTTTCCGCAAAGATCCCGGATATCTGTTCATACCCTTCTTTTTTTGCAGCACTCGCAAAGAAACTATACCGCGTGCGTGCCTGTGACTCTCCTGCAAATGCTGCAAGAAGATTCTTTTCTGTATTACTGCCTTTTAACTCCATGATACCTCCTGTTTTTGCCGGTTATCAGACCAGTCCGGCTCATCAAGTATGATGCCCGAACGATGATCGAGTATTGAGCGTTCGTGTTTATAAGATTTCGATATCTTGAGTTAGAGGAGGGAAAAGAAGACCAGAGTTATTTATCAATATGCAAAACACTCTGGCGGTTTTAAAATGTGTTGTTCACAGAATCTTCAGATATCTGTTGTTTCGCTCGCAAAGATTGAAATTATCAATAAAATCCTTCATTTATTAAAAAAATATACCAAGAAGAAAATTTATTTTATCAGCCCGAATGATTTCAGGGTCACATCGCTATTTACTGCTCCGACATGATACACAGATCCTTCAGATAGCTCGTTGATAATGACTTCTGCCGGGGAGAAGAGCGAGGTATCAATCTGGTAGAAGTCATAGTTAGCTTCCTTGAAGATATCATTGAAGGGCTTACCGTAGCCCTTGGACTTATTGCTCGGGATCTTTTCGAGATAGTCCTTGATCTCGGGAGCCTTCATTGTCAGGTTGATCCGCCCATGATAAATCGTGGCGTCATTCGTGACCCCCATGGCAAACTTTGCGCCCCTGACTGGCGGGATGGGTGCGGTTCCCATGGCAGCGATGACCTTTCTGGTGTCAAATCCGAGCTCGTTGAGCTTGTAAATCGCAGTTTCGACGCATCGTCCCGCAACCTGGATTGAACCAACCATAGATGAGGTGGGAGCAATGACGGCACAGACATTGGCCACATCAACATGACTTTCATCTGCAATCTTTTTCATGACTTCTGCGTTCGGCAGGTGGTCGCTTTCAAGGCAGATCACAGCACAATCATAATCATCCTCATATTCGATCACTTCAAAGGTATGTTTTGGCTTAAGAGAAAGAGCACGTGCCGGGCCGCTTCCCATCGCAAAGTAGTTCCCCACTTTGACCGTCCACCCGGCTTTCTGTGCGCCGAGGCACGCAATTGATGGAAAATCAGTATTGACATCGATGAATGGCATGGGGAAATCCTTGATATTCCCCATGCGGAAATTGACCTCGCCCAGGCCGCCCATGCAAATCTCGGTGAATGCCCTGCCTGCTGCATATCCACCCCGCGTGCTGACACCACAGTCAACTATACGTGCGCCATTATCCAGTTCGTGATAGGCAGCATTGAATTCCTCTGCCAGATCCGCCAGATTATCAAAAATCTCCAGTGCCAGTTCATTAACACTCAGCATGTACAAAAACCCCTGCATCATAAAAGAGGATTTGGGAACGTATAATATTTTTTAAAATGATCCGGTGTTATGCGAGATATTCGAGGACTTTTGACGGGTCGTACCTAAGGGTAATAATCCGCGTTCTCCCTTTCCCGTCACGGTACTGGAGGTTTATCAGCCGCATCGCATCCATTTTTTTTACGATTTCATAGAACCGGGTATAGCCAAGAGACAGCGATTCTTTGATAGACTTATACACATCACCTGCATTCATCTCATGTTCTTTTGCACTTCTTTCTGCAAATGATTTGAGAATCAGCCGCTCCTCTTCCTTGAGTGTTTTAATGGTATAGGAAAGGTGTAAGTATTTGGAGACTTCATACGCCCCACAGATGTCCTCATGCCCGATACTGCGCCGGGCCGCCCGTTCTGCACTGAGTGTCGCCCGTTTTAAGAGATCTATGCCCACCCGCAGGTCCCCGCTCTTGAGAGTCTGTTCAACGACAAGATTAAGCAGTCCTTCGCTCAAAACGCCCTGGAACAGGCCCTGCATCACCCGTGCCTTCATGATTTCCTGGATTTCAGCATTCTCATACGGCGGGAAATAGATCTCGGTTGGACGGAAGACGGAAGCGACACGAGCATCAACCGCACGGGATAGATCAACATCAAGATCGCTGACAATAACAATAACTCCGATCCGTGTTCCCTCGTAGGTCTCATGGGATCGAAGAAGTGTATAGAGAACCTTGTTTATCTCATTTTCATAGAGGAGGTAATTTGCATCATCGAGCGCGACAAGCAGTACAATCTCCTCCTTCACCAGGAGGCGGGCGATGGCATCGAACACCTGCTTGAAAGAAGTACCTGATGATGGGGGAAGATGCCCGGAAAGCTTTTTGTAGATCTGGGAAATTATTGCAAACTTGGTATTATCGATCTGGCAGTTTATATATGCAGGCACAAGTTTTTTCGTCGTTTCCTCGATCTCTGCAAAGAGTTTCCGGATACTGGTAGTCTTACCTGTTCCGGGCAGACCCTTACAGATGGTATTGAGAGGTCTTCCCCCTCTGAGCCCGGGTCGTATCTGGAACGAGAGTTCGCGCATCTGGGCATCCCGGAATTCGAACTGCTCGGGAACGTAATCAATCTCCAGTACCTCAGGGTCGCGGAAGAGAGTTTCATCCCACATCAGCAGGTTCTTTTTCATCTCACTACCTCTCAACGCCATCGGTAATAACTGCATTGGATTATTTCTGGTACCTGATAGCTTTTCCCGATTCGGTCTCTTACAGGGATAAATCTATATTATCTAACAAAGAAAAAGAACGAGTCGGGTGCGGCAGGTGATGAAAGTTACCCCATATACTTTTAGTGGGGGTAACTACTATATTTGGGATATTTTACTTGGAAGTTTTCTGCGCGATACTTAATGATTCAGTTATACAATAGGATACAATGGGATACCACAAACTATAATATTATTATCATATAATTGCTAATCATTAGAAATAGTAGTAGTAGTAGAATTCGGATAGAGGGCGAATTTCCGGGGGAAGGAGATGGCAAAACCAATAGAATTAGAAGTTGTCCTTAAAGGAGAGGATGCACGTGCATTTCATCAATATATGGAACAGGAAAGTAGTCGAATTACCCCAGAAGGGCAAAAAATTACAAAAGAAGCAGTAGAAATTTCAAAGAAACTCTGCTTCTTTTTATGAAAATTTTATTTGATGACCTCAAATTTTCAATACTAACTGACGAAACAGATCTTTCATCTTTTGATTGCGGAGATCCAGAGATTGATACTTTTTTAAAAGAGGATGCTAAAGAATATCAACGAGATAAAATAGCAACAACATATCTTGCTTATTATAATAATGAACTCGCCGGTTTCTTTTCAATTGCTAACGGGTGCATTCGGGCTGAAGCAGTAGAATCTCAAGATGGCAAAAAGGAATATCGCCCACAGAAATATCCAGCAATAAAAATTGCACAAATTGGCACTTGCCGAAAATTTCAAGGTGAGGATGTCGGAAAAAATATGCTTAAGCTGGTTGTTGCAATGGCATTATCACTCGGTAAGTATGTTGGCTGCAGAGTTATTCTCGTAGACTCTAAAAAAGATCCTCGCCTCTTACATTTTTATCAGGACTATGGTTTATTTGAAAGGTTTGGAGATGGGAAAAGCAAAACAATTCCATTAATGCGGGATATTAAAAAAATTGATACAACTGAAAGGATAAACGCTGATATTACAAAATATATTTAATTCTTTTTCATATTACCAGGTAACCAAAACAGCCCTTCTTTTCACTTGCCGCATAGGAACACATACCCGCACCCTTGCTAAACGCCAACAGAAACGCATGGCGGGGCTTGCTGGTGATGTTGCTGAGTACCTCATCCTGCCTTCCACTCTGCCAAGACAACAGGATCGCCAGACGACCAACACGCGAAATGGTGATCGGCAATGAGAACTGAGGATTGCGAACTTAAAATAGATTCTGCGGCTCTTGCCTGTAACCTCAAACCAGAAACCGTAAGGGATGTAAAACGCTCCATTGGAATAAGTAACCAATTAAAAGAGACTTTTGCGGAAATTTCCGCGTTTCCCACTGATACGGTCTTGGAAATTGGAAAGAAAGACAACGAA
>CAYWHL010000029.1:0-16969 GCA_964457995.1 uncultured Methanoregula sp.
CACCCGGGCTAGTCCCCATATACCTTTGTGCACTGGTCAATAAAGGCTTTTTACCTACTATCAGGATCACAATCCCTGAGTCTTCCTTTTCAACCCATGGCACTCTTTTTTTTTAGGGAACGAAAACCTCCCCGCCAACTCTTTTGAGCCATTCATCCCTGAATTGTTGAATAGCGGCCGTATCGTTTTTATCGAAAATATCAAGTGCAGTTACAGGATTGCTCCCCGGGGATAATACACTGATTAATTTATGGAAATCTCCCTGATATACCTCGATAACCTGCTCTCCGGTTGTTTCTGCAATTTTTATCTGGTCTGTCATTACCGGATGTTTCTGCAGATCATGCAACTGTTCAAAGATCTTAACCCGGCGTATATTGAGATACTCCCGGTTTACTTCAAGATTGAATGCCGACCAGAATGCCGATGCATACCAGGCATCATTCATCACGACATGGGGTACGCCAAGGCATGCTGCAGCAAGACCGAGAGTTCCAACCCCGGAACACGCATCAACAAAAAAGCTGACCGGTGGTTGTCCCACATGCTGGTCGACCGCGCGGATCTTCGGGTAACCCGGGCGCGGGAATTCGATATGAATGAGCGACTGTTGTTTGTACACGACGATTGGACCCGTCCTGAGCGGAAATATATCAGCCCTTACATCGCATCCTGCAAGAAGTTCATAGACTTTAGGAACTGTATGAAGGTCAGGATTCGTGATGCCCGGAACAAAATCGTCTTTCTTTACGATACCACGCAGTTCGGGAACTTCAGAAATAAGACGTTCTGCAGTCTTTTTTGAGGCTCTTGTCGTCAGCAGCACAAGCGATCTGTCAGGCAGGAACGGCGGCCGGTCCATGGCAAATCCGGGATGCACAAGGGGAGTTCCCACCGCTATAAGAGGGTCCGTCCGGGTCAGATCCCCTTCTTCAGTCATGATGACATACATGTGGGCAAATACTTCATCGATGAATCGTTTTCCACACGAGCAGGGTTGTTGATATATGAGAGTTGGCAACGGGGAACGTTTGTCAAGGTTCCGCATGCTGCAGTCTGCACAGGGAAAAAAAATGGTCGGAAGTGCGACAAGAAGATCTTTTACCGAAGTGATACAGTCCATCTCGCACACAGGACACTTCATGTTGCTTGGGTATGATTGTTCAGGGATAGATAGTTTTTCAATCAGCCATGAAGCAGAGGAATTACACCTGAATCTTTAAAAAAATACCGGCAGCAAAAAGCATGGGCCCGATGCGATTCGAACGCATGACCGCCCGGTTATGAGCCGGGCGCTCTAACCGGACTGAGCTACGGGCCCATAAACGCCCCCCACAGGGCTCGAACCTGTGACATTCGGATTAACAGTCCGACACTCTACCAACTGAGTTAGGGAGGCAATCCCAATGCGCTTTAATAGATTCTTTGTGAGTGCTTTTAAAGGTAACTATGGATTCATCGGTTCTTTTTTCAGGGGTTTGACATCAGACCGGAGATGATCTGAAAGGTGCGGCCTTGGGTCACGTTACTCCCGCTTCATCATTTCAAGCAGGTGCATAAGCTCATCCAGGTCAACATTGAGATGAGTAAACAATTCTTCAGTCAGGGCAGTTGCAACAGCCCCCTCGGTAGATGCACGGATATACCCAAGCTGTTCTAAAACATGCAGGGAATAACGGATCCGATGGGAGGGCAGGTTGAGCAGCTCGGCAAGTTTCATGATGCCAATCGGCTGGTGATCTGCCACCGCTCTTGCCACATCAATATGCCGGCTGAGGAGTTCAATCTCATCTTTCATTTTTTTCAACATGCTGCTACCTTGGACAACCGTCAGGTGCTATGTATCTTTACCTGTATCCGCGTGCTCTTCAAGCCATGTTTTTGTTTTCTTGTATCTGTTAAAAAAATCCCAGGAAAGGATGAGGGCAAGTATCAGTATGCCGGAAATAAACGGAACGGTATACGGTGAGTGAACAACGAAAAAAACAATTACGGATACGGCTACGAGAAGGAGAATGATATTTAGCTGGATCGTGAGCCGGTAAAATTTCCATTTGAAGCTGGTTTTTGCATCCTCATCCATCATTCGAACATCAACTCTGAAATAAAAGTACTTGACGTTTAACTACATATAGGATGAGAGATGGATCCACTTTCACACGCGGTCAAAAAAAGCGGTGCTGATGCCTATGTCGCATATGCATCGTCACGTGATGCCGATATGAGGTATCTTACGCACTTCACGACGAGCGATCCCTTCGTTTTTTTCAAAAAGCCAGGAGAGCGTGGGGTTATTATCATATCCCAGATGGAGACCGGGCGCGCATCACGTGAGGCTTCCGCTGCGGTCATGACCAGGACACAGGCCGGGTTTCCGGATATTTTAAAAAAAGAAAAAGACCCGTATCGCGCAACAGCAGCAATGATTGCCGGACTCGTTGGGAAAAAAATTCTCATCCCGCCAAATTTCCCGGTCGCACTGGCAAATGCCCTGAGTGAACACTGTTCCCTGACCGTGGACATAGGAACGGTCATGGAAATGCGGTCAAAGAAAAGAAGACAGGAAATCCTTGTGATGAAACATGTGCAGAAAGTAACACAGAAAGCGATGGGGCTTGCAGTATCATTAATCAGGAGTGCATCGGTAAAAAAAGGAATTCTCCATATCGACAGACAACCCCTGACTGCAGAATATGTTAAATACTCTATGCACTGCATGCTCCTTGAGCACGGGTGCAGCGCAGTGGATACTATTGTTTCATGCGGGGAGGAGACTGCAATACCCCACATGACCGGGACAGGGCCGCTCAAATCAGATGAACCCATTGTCATTGACCTTTTTCCGGTGGAAGAGAAATCAGGATACTATGCGGATATGACCCGGACTGTTGTCAAAGGGGAACCTTCGACAGATATCCTCGCCATGTACGATGCTCTCCGCCAGGCAAAACAGCTCGGAATCTCCCGGGTGAAGGCAGGAGTACTGGGATCCGACGTCCATCAGACAGTCGTTGACTTTTTTAAAGATCACGGATATGAGAGCAACACCCGCGGTTTTGTGCACAATCTCGGCCATGGCGTGGGACTGCAGGTGCACGAGCTTCCCACGGTCGGACCCGCAGGAAAATCACTTGTATCCGGCAACGTAATCACGATTGAGCCGGGACTCTACTTTCCCGGCACCGGGGGTGTGCGCCTCGAGGACATTGGCGCGGTCACCGCTAAAGGATTTGATAACTTCACGATATTTCCCGAGGACCTGGTCGTATGAAGGATGAGATCTTCGATATATATCGTGATGCCGGAGAAATTGCCGCAAAAATCCTGCACCGGAGCACACAGGAAATCCGTGAAGGTGTCTCCTATCTTGAGGTTGTGGAATCCATTGAAGTACAGGTAAGAGAAGAGGGGGCTGAACTCGCGTTTCCTCTCAACCTTTCCTTAAATGAAGATGCTGCACACGACACTGCATCTTCAGGGGATGTCCGGGTATTTTCCCGGGGTGATGTGGCAAAACTGGATCTTGGTGTCCAGATAGACGGGTATATCGCTGATACTGCAACCACTGTTGATCTTGGAAACAACTCACTCCTCCTTGAGGCTTCCCGGCAGGCACTTGAGGCTGCAATAAAAGCGGTCCGCCCGGGAGCGACCGCCGGAGAGATCGGGGGAGCAGTCCAGAAGGAGATTGAGAGTCGGGGTTACCGCCCGATAGCAAACCTTACCGGACATGGACTTGATCAGTATATTCTCCACCGCCCCCCCGTCATTCCCAATGTCGGTATCACTGGGGGTGTTGTTCTCGAGGAGGGTATGGTCTTTGCCATTGAACCCTTCGCGACAACGGGGAGCGGGCATGTCGGGGAAAAGACGCGCAAGGAGATCTATTCGCAGGTTTCACAAAAACCCGTCAGGATCCCTGCAGCACGTACTATCCTGAATAAGATAAAGGATCGTCACGGGCTCCCGTTTGCCCGCCGCTGGCTTAATGAGAAAAAACTGGATATCACGCTGCCGGCACTTGTCAGATCACAGGTACTTCATGTATATCCGGTCCTTTCCGATATTGCAGGATCTCTTGTTTCCCAGCATGAGCATACCGTGATCGTGACCAGCGATGGCTGCATCGTGACTACCCGTTCTAGATAGTCTTATTCATTCAGGAGATGAATAGATAAGGTTACAGCCATGTCTGGAGATTCTGAAATCCTGCGTATAATGGAAGTTGTTCTGACCGCTGAAATATTCAACCAGAACCCCCAGCTTGATATCAATGACCTGACCCCGGCCTGCCGGGACATTTTTTCTTTCACCACGTCGGCAGATGTCAAACGGCCGATCTATGTCAGTGATGGTATCATCAAGCGCTCACTGGCTATTGCGGACGCTCACCGGATTATGTCTGCAAACCCGTTTGTTGCCTATGAGGAGTTCGGGCAGCGGATCCGTATCACCGCTCTTGAACCGGCAGCGCAATGGTTTTTAAAACAGGGTGGCAAACCTATCATTGAAAAAAATCCCGCGCTGGCATTTTTCTTTGAAAATAGTGATTCAACAGGAATTGACTACAGGAATGTCCGCGCAAAAAATCCGCCGTTTGAGGATACCAAGGCTAGCCTTGATGCACGGGTCTCAAAACTGATTGGTGAAGACGAAAAACTCCGGAACGCACTCGACCTCGTCATTCTCCTTGCTCCTGAAGAAGTGGAGCAGCAGATGGAAGACCTTGTCTGCACGCCGGATCAGACCGCGATTATCAATAAAATACAACTTGCTATCAACCACCGTGAATTCCTGCACCGCCACAGGATCCATGAGGTAGGAAAACTCCTCTTTGTGGGCCCGCCAGGCACGGGAAAGACATCGCTGGCCCTTGCCATGTCCCGGACCATGCACATGCCTGTTCTTGAAGTCAGGCTCGCGATGGTTACATCCCAGTATCTTGGGGAAACTTCGAAAAATATTGACCGCATCTTTGAATTAGCCAAAAAATTAGCACCATCCATACTTTTTATCGATGAATTCGATTTTGTGGCCAAGAGCCGTGTCGCCGATGACCATGGGGCGATGAAACGCGCAGTCAACGCCCTGTTAAAAAATATCGATAAGATCAACCTGGTAAAAAACAACGTGCTCCTGATTGGTGCAACCAACCATCCGCAGCTGCTTGATGAGGCAGCGTGGAGGAGATTTGATGAAGTCGTGGAATTCTCGCTTCCGAATGAAGAGATGCGGAAGAATATTTTAATGAAGGTGACTTCATCCCTCCGGTGCACGCTCGATTACCAGCAGCTGGCTTCCAGGACAGAAGGGTTTTCCGGTTCCGATCTCCGCATGATGATCAAGGAGGCGCTTCTTTCTTCCCTCATGGCTAACGGGAAGACTATCGGCCCTGAAGATATTGAAAAAGGCATTCATATCGTGAAAAACCGGGATGCAATACGACACCTGACCTGGATTTAACATGAAAATCACCCTGCTTGGAACCGGTGATGCAATTGGTACGCCCAAGGTGGGATGTAGCTGTCCCCAGTGCACCCATGCAAAGAAAACGGGCGCAATGCGCCTGAGAACATCGCTTCTTGTCGAGAATGAAGGAAGGCACATCCTTATCGATACGTCACCGGATCTGCGGCAGCAGCTTCTCCTGTATGGTTCTCCTCATATCGATGCGGTGCTCTGGACGCACGGGCATTATGATCATTTCATCGGATTTGGCGAGTTCTACCGGGTTCAGAAGATTCCACCGGTATTTGCCGCTCCTCCGGTCCTCAGGTACTGTGCTGAAACCTTCCGGTTTCTCACTTTTGATAAAGGCGAGATCCAGCCCTACGAGCCATTTGAAATTTTCGGGATAACCATCACCCTGTTTATGGTAAAACACCCCCCGGCCTATACCTGTGGCATCGTGTTTGAAAATGCGGGCTCCAGGATAGGATTTACTTCAGATACAAACATCGATATTCCCCAACAGAGCCTTGACCTTCTCACCGATCTGGATCTTCTGCTTGTGGATGCACTTGTGCCCTCCGATATCAGGATTCACAAGCACATGAATTATCTTGACGCCTGCACCCTTGCCCATAGTCTTAAACCGGAAGAGTATCGCTGCGTTCATCTGAGCCACCTTATTCCCTGGGAACTTCCCCATCTCGGAAAGGATGGAGATGTATTCGAATTCCGGTAACCATATCCGGTAAAAAGGCCGGGGCGTGGGTTCAGGGTACGTATTCCGGCGTACATACCTACCCATACTTTAATAGTTTTCAGGTGCCCAAACATAGGTGCATGATTGTAAAAGTTCTCGATCTCGAAAAGGACACAGTGCGGCTTATCATCAAGGGGGAAGGGCATACGTTCATGAACGCCCTTGTAGAAGAACTTCTGGATGACCCGGATGTCGATGTGGCCAAGTATATGATTGAATTCCAGTTTTCGGACCCGGAACTTCTTGTTACTACAAAAGGCAGGAAAAATCCCCTGACCATTATCAAAAAGGCATGCAGGCGGATATCCGGTCACTGCGATGAGCTTATAAAAGAACTCAAGAAAAACTAAATGTCAGAAAATTTTTGTAAATATCATATCTTTTTTACAACAATTACACGAAAATCCGAAGTAATGCCACAGGCATCAGCCTTAAGCACGACGAATTGAAAACAGTTATCAGGCTGAAGTAAAAAAGGCTTGTCATATGATTGACAACAAATTGTTGATATGGGCTGGTGTCTGCCTGATTGTAACGATGGTCATTGCAGGATGTGCGTCACCTTCCGCTCCTGCTCCGGTCCAGACACCGGCACCGACTACGGTGATCCAGACCATTCCCCCGACCATGACTGAAGCAACCACTGTTCCGGTCACTACTACCGTCGTGCCCACCCAACCAACAGAAGCTGTCGTTGAAAAGGAAATCCTGCATGACACTGGTATCCTCACGACAAAAACCTATAAGACCTATGATTTCAAGGGTATGGGTTTTAAATTCATATACCCGGGGGATAAATTCCGGATCACTATCAAGGCTGAAAAGCCCGTGCTGGGATATGCACTTAATACAGAACAGGCAGGGGGGTTACAGGGATCGCAGTTGATCCCCCACTATGAATCCTATTCGACAAAAGTCCAGTGGGGTCTCATAGACCCCTCTTTTGTCCTTGAGAAAGCAACAAATTCCACAGGAGAGTTCATCTACGGGGATTATGTCGAGTATCGGTATGAAGGTGACAAATATATTGCAATGAATAAGACAACAGGAGAAGTCCATCCATTAACCTATGTTGTTGACGGGAGATGGATGAGTTACGATCCCGTCTATGATAATGTCCAGACCTTCACCTACGAGATCACCATCACAAAGACCGGGGGACCGACCGAGCAATCCTTCGATTTCTAAACCAGTACACCTCAGTACTGATATCTCAATTTTTTAGGATTTTTTTTGATTATCCCCATGACGCCTTCCAATGGTAAAAAAATCGGGAAAATAAGAAAAGGAAAAGCCTGCAGCAGCATGCTTGTATACTGCTCCAGGAGGTTTGCTAAAAAGTGCCTGCGTAAAAGAGATATTGAATTTTTTTTTAAAAGAGATTATTCCTCTGCCCGTTCGGTAAACACGATCGATCCCGAAATCCTTGAGATCTTGATCTTTACCTTCTGACCGGGTTTTGCATTTGCAACATACATGATATAGCGGCCCATCTTCACCACACCGTCACCCCGTTTGGAGATTGACTGGATTTCCACATCCATGACCATCCCCTCCTCGAGGTTCTCAGAAACTGGTTCGGTGCGGGCTTTTCTCTTTCTTACCGGGCGGTGACTCCCGCAGGCATCACAGCGGAGCTGTGTGACACGGTCATCTTTAACAAGCCGGGTATCCGGTTTACCGCATTCAGAGCAGATAACGTAATCCTCCACATAGCTCTTTATCATCATTTTAATGAGCGAGATCTCGAATTTGCCGTTGAAAATGGCCCGGTTTCCGTCAATCTTCCCGGAAGTACCCAGTTCACCAAGGAGAAATTTCATCAGGTGATCCTGATCGCGGCGGACTTTGCCCGCAATTTCAGAAAAATTTTCAAGGACGGTTGTTTTGCCTTCAACATATGCCTTGGCTTCAGGAACTACAAAACGCTCTGAAGATTCTGTTTTTTCGGTGATATTGGAGTATGCCTGTTTGAGGAGATTTTCATATTCGTCCGTCATTGTTGTATAGTATAAAGGTGCCACCCGCCAAAAGGCTTTCCCAACTGCGGTGAGGATAGTGTGAATGGAGTACAATTCTCTGCTGATACATAAAAACCGGATTCCGGCGACAGCTCTGTATAACAGATATTTTGTAATTATACGTTTCACTATTGATCATGACTTCTTTTATCCACCGGATAGAAGTTCATTATAAACAGGATCCCAGATTAAAATCCAGGACCGACAGAATTCGCTCTTTAGGTATTCCCGTCAATAAACTGCACCTCATCGACATCTACACTATTGCAACAAGCTCAAGAGATTTTACGTATGATGAGCTTTGCCGCATTGGTGCACAACTCATTAACCCTGTCGTCCAGGATTATACTGTAAATACAGCGACAGAAGCTGTTTTTGATTACGCAATTGAGGTAGGATTTCTTCCCGGTGTTACTGATAATGTAGGGACAACGGCGAAACAGACCATCGAAGATTATTACTCAATCCGATTTAAAGAAGGAGAATCAGTCTACAGCTCCCAACTTTTTTTTGTGTGCGGAGACCTTTCAGAAGATTCCTTACAGAAACTTGCGGCAACACTTGCAAATCCGCTTGTAAACCGGGTTCATATCAAGACGTATGAGGAATACAAAAACAAAGGCATGGATCCCTTCGTCCCGCATGTCCGCTTACACGAACTTCCGACTGCAGAGGCAATTGATCTTGATTTGGACGACAACGATCTTGCCCGGCTTGGGAAAGAGGGAATACCGGATCCCTTAACCGGACAACGAAGAGGTCCGCTTGCGCTCGACCTCCCCCAGCTTCATGCTATCCGTGACTACTTCTTCAGAAAAGGGAGGAAACCGACAGATGTGGAACTCGAGTCGCTCGCCCAGACCTGGAGCGAGCATTGCAAACATACAATCTTTGCCTCAGCGATGGATAAGGACATCAAAAAAGGGCTCTATAAAACCTTCATCCAGGATGCCACCAACAAAATCCGCAGGGAAAAGGGGGATAAAGACATCTGTGTGACTGTATTCACAGACAACTCCGGCTCGATAATCTTTGATGACAATTACCTTGTCACTCATAAAGTCGAGACCCACAACTCTCCATCAGCTCTGGATCCATTTGGTGGAGCACTGACCGGGATTGTCGGGGTGAACCGGGACACGATCGGTTTCGGCCTCGGTGCTAAACCCTGTATTAATTGCTATGGGTATTGCGTAGGAGATCCTGATTCTGACCCGGTACTGTTCCGTGGTAAAAACAAAGCAAATCCGATCCTTTCTCCCCGTCAGATCCTTGACGGGGTAGTGAGGGGAGTGGGTGTCGGTGGCAACTGTTCGGGCATACCCACTCCACAGGGGTGGTGTTATTTTCATGACCGGTATTCCGGTAAACCCCTCGTGTTTGCAGGTACCGTCGGTGTGATGCCGCTTAAACATAAAGACAGGAAGCTCTTTGAAAAACAGGCGAAACCCGGAGACCTTATTGTGATGGCGGGAGGGCGCGTGGGGAAAGATGGCATTCATGGTGCAACATTTTCCTCAGAAGCCCTGGACCCGGCCAGTCCGGTAACCGCTGTCCAGATTGGGGACCCGATTACCCAGAAGAAGTTATCTGACGTCATCGTCAAGGAGGCCAGAGACCTCGGGCTGTACCATAGTATTACGGATAACGGGGCTGGTGGTATTTCCTGCTCTGTAGCAGAGATGGCAAAAGAGTGTAACGGCTGCCATGTCTTCCTTGACCAGGTACCGTTAAAATATCCCGGCATGGCGCCATGGGAGATCTGGATCTCTGAATCACAGGAGCGGATGACGCTTGCGATCCCACAAGAGACACTCGAGGAATTCATGGATCTGGTTCAGAGGCGGGAAGTCGAGGCAACCGTGATTGGAAAATTCACAGACAGCGGGAGATGTGTCGTCGAGTACCATGGTGATGTTGTCATGGACGTTGACCTGGATTTCCTGCATGACGGCCTGCCAAAGAAGCATCTGAAGACCACCTGTACACAAAAAATGTACCCGGAACCAGAAACTGCCTGCCCGGCGCGGCTGGATCAGACAATACTGTCCATGCTGCAGAGGATAAACATCTGCTCAAAGGAGTTTATCTCCACCCAGTACGACCATACGGTGCAGGGTGGCCATGTCCTTGGACCCGTCCAGGGCATAGGACGTGTGCAGGCTCCCGCCTCGTTAACTCAGGTTGTGCTCGATTCTGAAAAGGGGGTCGGATTATCGCAGGGCATATTCCCTTCGTATTCGGAGATCGACCCTTACCTCATGACAGCTGCGGCGATTGATACTGCTATCAGGGGTCTTATTGCGATCGGTATATCACTGGATTCCATCGCACTTCTTGATAATTTCTGCTGGTGTTCATCAGATGAGCCGGAGCGACTTTGGCAGCTGAAGCGGGCCGCACAAGGCTGTTACGATTTTGCTACTGCATTTGGCACTCCATTCATATCGGGAAAAGACAGTATGTTCAACGATTTCTCCGGGTTTGATGCAGACAACAAACCGGTCAGGATATCGGTGCCCCCGACACTCCTTATCTCTTCAATAGGAATTCATGATGATGTGGCAAAGGCCGTGTCCATCGATGCCAAATTTGAAGGTGACTTTGTCTATGTCATTGGGGAAACGTTTCCGGAACTGGGTGGATCTGAGTATTTCGCTTTCTTAGGCAGCATAGGAAATTCCGTTCCGAAGCTGGATGCCAGAAAAGCAATATCCCGGTATCAGACTCTGACTGCCGCGATAGCAAAAGAGATTGTGGCATCTGCGTACCCCGTCAACCATGGAGGTCTCGCAGTGGCTCTTGCAAAAGTCGCCATCGCAGGCAGCATTGGCATGGAAATTGCCATTCCCTCCGGTTTACGTCCGGATTATTTCCTGTTCTCCGAATCGCTGGGGAGATTTGTTGTAACGGTTTCCAAAGACAACAAGAAGGAATTTGAAGAGATTATGGGCTGTGATGCGATGCTGATGGGCACCGTTTGTGGCAGGGCTTTTAGGGTCACCGGACAAAAAATCATCTGTGATCTCCCGGTTGAGGAACTTGAGACTGCATACAAATCACCATTCCGTGGGTACTAAAAAATGACGACGAACAAGTCAGAGAAGGGCCTTTTTGGACGGGCTGGAAAAGACGATACATCAAATCCTGCAAAAACTGATGAAAAGGCCATTATCATGAGTGGCTACGGGATCAATTCAGAGATGGAAACGCAGGAGGCGTTCAGACGGGCCGGGATGGATTCGGATATCGTCCATATAAATGACCTGATAGCGGGAAGAAAAAAGTTATCTCAGTACCGTTTACTGGTTTTTCCAGGCGGTTTTTCTTATGGTGACGATACCGGCGCCGGTAACGCGTATGCAAACAGGGTGCGAAACAACCTGTGGGACGACCTGGAGAGATTTTTAGACAACGACAACCTGGTTTTAGGTATCTGCAACGGGTTCCAGATTCTCGCCAACCTTGGTCTTGTGCCGGCGTTTGATAAAAAATATGAACGGGATATCGCTCTTATGCCCAACCGGAAAGGTGTACTGGAATGTCGTTTTGCCACCTTAAAACCCATATCTGACAATCTCTGGACCCGGGGTATCGAACGGATGTACTGCCCGATCGCCCATGGAGAGGGAAATTTTTTCTGCTCACCTGAAACCCTGGTACGTCTTAAAACAAAGAATATGATAACGTTCCAGTACTGCCAGGATGACCTGACCCCCGCAAATGGAAAATATCCGTATAATCCCAATGGTTCGACAGAGGATATTGCAGGTATTACATCTGAAGACGGGAAAGTTCTTGGATTGATGCCTCATCCGGAACGAGCCATGAATTTCACCAACTTGTATGACTGGCCATACCAGAAAGAGAAGATGAAACGTGAAGGAAAAAAACTGCCGCAGGAATCACTGAATATGAAGTTTTTTAAAAATATAGTAAATTATTTCTGTTAGGAGAGGACTTTTTTTATATTTAAATATAGTAACGTTCTGACCACTAAACCTCCTGTTCCAATAATGTAGATTTTCATCATGATTGTATTGGAATTGCTGACGAAAAAAATATCAGAAGACGTTCGCTGCCGCGCAGAATATTACAACGGAACGTTTCAAGCGAATATAGAGAGAAATTATACTTTTATTGAAGCATGGACTAACGCAACCAGTTCTTTTATCTTCTTCTCATTTTCAATATCGTTCTGGTGGATATTGGTTACTGCAACCGGAACCATCCCACGGTCTTCAATCCAGTTTTTGAATGTCTCATCGGTCTGACCTGGCCTGCCACCATGGGTTGAAAACGCAACGGCAGGTTTACCCATGCAGCCTTTCAGCTCATCGATTGCCGCATGTATCACCGGTGTCGGTTTGAACGCCCATACCGGCGATCCGAACACAATGAGATCATATCCTGAAACATCCAGCGATGCAGGCGCGATCGTGGTCTTCTCTTCACTCCTCGCCATTTTGCACCGCACAAGAAAGCGCGTCAGTTGAAAGTAAGATGCCGTGTCACAGACTTCAATCAGGTTTGCATCAAACGCCGAGGCTATGTGTTGTGCCACGTGGCGGGTGTTCCCGGTCTCGCTGTGATAGATTATGCAGAGCTTCATTGATGCATCGTTGGAGCCGGAATTAAAAAAAGATACAGGACATAGCCACCCGCTTCCTGGTGATTTTAGGAAATAACCGAAACGCCAAGGACTACCGGAACGATAAAAACGATAATCAGGAGAAGGATAACAGCACTGATGAAATTCATCAGCAGTCCTCCCCTGACCATATCCTTCATCGCTATTCGACCGGTGCCATAGACAATCGCATTGGGAGGTGTTGCTACCGGCATCATAAACGCCATTGAAGAAGCGCAGGCTGCAGCAAACATCAGTATGACCGGGTTTATACCGGATGTACTCCCGAAAACCGCCATCACGGGCATCATGATAGAGGCGATTGCAGTATTTGAAGCCACTTCTGATAGGAAACTGGCCGTAAGAATCACCGCAAGAAGGATAATGAGCGGACTGATTACCGGAAGAGTGCCAAGTACCCCCCCGAGTGCATTGGCAAGACCACTTTTTACAAATGCAACGGACAGGCAGAGCCCTCCGCCAAAGAGGAGGAGGATCCCCCAGGGAATACCGGCTGCAGTCTTCCAGTCCATGAGCCGGCCCCCTCCTGGTTCTCCTGAAGGCAGGATAAATAAAAGGAGCGCTCCCGCCATTGCAATCACGGTGTCATTTATTTCCGGAAAGATCAGGTCAAGCCCGGGAATGATCATACCGCCAATTACCTTGGTATCACTACAGATCCATGCGGCTGCAGTCAGAATAAAAACGCACAGGGTCAGGATTTCTGCACGACTCAAAGTTCCCAGTTCCTTCACACGGGTATCAATTATCTGGAGTGCATGGGGGATGGCAGACGGTATATCCGGGTATACCCACTTTGTTAAGTAAAGCCATGCCGCAGGGATTAGCAGGCAGACCAGCGGGATGCCAAACATCAGCCAGCTGAAAAAGTCGATGGCAGAAGCCTCCGGCATGAGCAGGGGCATTTGGGCAAGGAAGATCCCGTTTGGCGGGCTACCGATGGGGGTTCCCAGCCCCCCGATACTGGCTGCCCACGCTACCGAGAGCAGCAGGCAGCCGGTAAACGCAGTTTCCCCCGGCGTAGAGATTATCGAATCACCATTGCCGTTCCTGACAAGAGAGGTGCCGATTGCAATGGCGATCGGGACCATCATCATGGCTGTCGCCGTATTGGAGATCCACATCGAGATGAATGCCGTCGCAGCCATAAACCCAAGGATAAGGCGCCTGGGGGAAGTGCCGGCAATGCGGATAATATTCAGGGCGATCCTGTGGTGCAGGTTCCACCGCTCCATGGCACGGGCAATGATAAAACCGCCAAGGAACAGGAAGATGACCTGGTCCGCATACGGGGCTGCTGACTGCTGCACGGTAAGAATGCCCAGCAGGGGGAAGAAAATAAGCGGGATGAGTGCCGTTGCTTCAAGAGGTAGGGCCTCGGTCACCCAGAGCGTGACCATGAGGGCCGCGACTGCTGCTGTAAAACGGGCAGCCGGGGGCAGGATATCATCCTGAATGGGGAGAGCCAGGATGGCAATGAAGAGTATGCCCGCTGCCAGCAATCCGTAACCGGTTCGCATCAATCGTGATTTGCCTGCAAGGGTAAGGAATGTTGGGATTGGTTTTTTTCGCTTACCGTGATCATTTCATCCGGGTATTGAATGAAAAAGAACTTGAGCAAAAATCACCTGAACCATACATAAAAACAGGTTTTTTAAAAAAAATGGAAATTATTTTTTGAACTGAGGCATCATACCGCGGACTTCTTTGCCCACTTCCTCAATGAGATGCTCTTCATCTGCTTTGGTGAGCGCATTGAAAACAGGGCGGTTCACCATGTTTTCAAGCATCCATTCCCGGGCGAACTTTCCGGACTGGATATCTTCTAAAATCTTCTGCATCGCCTCATAGGTTTCCGGACCAATCACACGGGGACCACGGGTGAGATCGCCATACTGTGCCGTATTGCTGATATACCTGCGCATGTTCGTGAGACCGCCCTCATAAATCAAATCAACGATCAACTTCAGTTCATGAAGCACCTCAAGGTATGCCATTTCCGGCTCGTACCCGGCATCGACAAGCGTTTCAAACCCGGCCTTGACAAGAGATGTGCAACCCCCGCAGAGCACGGCCTGTTCCCCGAAAAGATCCGTTTCGGTTTCTTCGCGGAACGAAGTTTCCAGTACAACCGCACGGGTCGCACCAATACCCTTTGCGTAAGCAAGTGCAATCTTGTGGGCGTTACCGGTGTGATCCTGCTCGATTGCAATAAGGGCGGGTACTCCTTTTCCCTCTTCATACTGCCGCCTGACCATAAATCCCGGTCCTTTCGGGGCAACCATGATCACGTCAACATTTGGGGGCGGAACAATCTGCCCGAAGTGAATGTTGAATCCATGGGAGAACATAAGACATTTGTTCTCTGAAAGGTGCGGCATAATCTCACTCTTGTAAACGGCAGCCTGGTGTTCATCAGGAAGGAGGATCTGTATAATATCTGCCTTTTTTACTGCCTCGGCAACCGGCATCACTTTCATACCGTCTTTGCCTGCCGCATCCCAGCTCTTTCCCGGGCGAAGCCCGATTATAACATCAAGCCCGCTGTCCTTCAGGTTAAGAGACTGCCCCCGTCCCTGTGAGCCATAACCGATCACCGCAATGTGCTTTCCTTTCAGCACCGAGAGATCCGCATCTGCATCATAATATTTTTTTAACATAGTAGATCCCTTTGATATCTGCAACAAAGCACATAAATATTATATAAAAAAACTAAAAAAGCAAAACTGCAACATAAACGGGATGCGATGACTTATTAAAAATATATCCACAGATCAGAGACCTGAGCAGACATTTGCCCGCGAACTGCCTGACATCCAGGCAACAATTCCTGACGTCCGGATAAATCTCACCCGCGTCGGCGTGAAGAACGTAAAAAAACTGGTTGAAGTACACCGCCAGGGAAAACGCCCGGTCATATTTATTTCAAATTTTGATGTGTTCGTAGACCTGCCCGGGAGCCTGAAGGGAGCCAATCTCTCACGGAACTTTGAGGTAATAGATGAAGTTCTCCAGCAGGCAATTGACGGCGATGTAAACAAGATCGAGAAACTATGCAGTGTTGTTGCGCGAAAACTGTTAGACCGTCATGAGTATGCTGACCGGACTGAAGTCTTCATGCGCAGTGAGTACATGATGAAGCGCGAAACCCCGATCAGTCACACAGCCTGTGATGAAGTAGTGAAGGTGCATGCACGTGCTGTTGCACGGCGAACGTTCCGTGAGCCTATCGTGCGCAAGAGCATCGGGGCGGAAGTCACCGGCATGACTGCCTGTCCCTGTGCCCAGAATATCATGATGGAGCGGGCAGATCATGTTCTCCAGAATCTTGGGGTTGGCCAGAACCAGATCAAGGCATTTTTTAACGAAGTCCCCATGGCTACCCATAACCAGCGGGGTCGTGGATTTCTTTGCATTGAAACTGACGATGACCAGGACGTAGACCTTGAAAAGATCATCTGGATCCTGAAAGAATCTATGAGCGCTGGTATCTACGAATTACTCAAGCGGGGTGATGAAGGTGCCGTGGTCCTTGCCGCGCACAAAAATCCGCGGTTTGTCGAAGACTGTGTCCGGGAGATGGCAAAGAAAGTGCTCGCTGAATTTGAATACCTTGCCGGCGATTCGGTGGTCACGATTAAGCAGACGAACGAAGAGAGCATTCACCAGCATGATGCATATGCCGAGCGGCGGGCAACCATCGCTGAATTATTCGATGAATTAAACAGTGAAAAGCAAAATATTGAATGAAAAATTTTCAATATTTATTATTATATATTAATGCTATAGAAATCAATTTTTATTTTTTTCGTGAAAAATATAGTAGTGAATAAAAAGAATAACTGATTGTTTTTCCGACAAGACACCTATATTGAACAGAAATTGCCCTATTTAAAGAAATGAATCGTCATAAAAAGGGTTATAAAATCCATCGTGTAAAATAGATCGAACGTACTTTGTACGGTCAATTATCTCTAGAGATGAGAGAAGTATAGAGTTAATTTTGTACAGCTATATGACCAACTCAACATAACATGAGGCGATAATATTGTCGAAAGTTGTAGAGATTTCCCCAACCACAAGACATGA
>CAYWHL010000030.1:0-16890 GCA_964457995.1 uncultured Methanoregula sp.
GCCTTATCCGTGCTGAAGAAGGTCTTGAGGCACTTGCATCTGCTTCAGACTCGGTCATTGTCCTTGATAACAACCGGTTGAAGAACTTCGTTCCGAACCTGCCGCTGGGACAGGCATTTTCCGTCATGGATCAGCTCATCGGTGAAACGGTAAAAGGGATTTCAGAGACAATCACTGAACCGTCACTCATCAACATCGACTATGCAGATGTCAGGGCGATTATGTCAAAGGGCGGTGTCGCCGTGATGCTTGTAGGAGAGAGCAAACAACAGAACAAGGCAGAAAGTGTTGTTCGTGAGTGTCTGAGCAATCCGATGCTGGATATTGATTACCGCGGTGCAACCGGAAGCCTGATCCATATCACAGGAGGTACTGACCTGACTCTGCAGGATGCAGAAGAGGTTGCAACTTCACTTACATACGAGCTTGATCCCCACGCAGATGTGATCTGGGGCGCACGCGTCAGGAGTGATATGGAAGGTAAGATCCGTGTTCTCGCCATCATGACCGGTGTCAAGAGCGCGCAGATTCTCGGTACACGCCAGTCCTATAGAACCGTGATCCAGGATATTGAAAATAAACGCTCAAACCCAAAAGCGGTTGAGATGCCCCAGAACAGGAAAAACAAAAGGGACCAGCCCAGTGGCGGCGGCGTCCTGGAATGGGTCGGTTAACCTCATCTGAAATATATCGTAAAGTGCTCTGAACGTTTAAAAATCGTCTCCCCCGATAAAACAGGGAAGTGCCGGGTTATCCTGACCTACACCAGTGATGACTCGGCAAAAATCGGATTTATCAAAAAAGGAGTTACGGGTACTCCTAAAGCCAAACCCCCTTTTAGTTGTGTTTTAAAAGTATGCTGGTTCAAACTATTCACGGTAAGGTATTTCTTAATCGTTTTCATCGTATCAACGGCGAAACGCTTAATAATCTTCCACGCCTTTAAAATATAGTACATTCTACCAATCCTTCGCTGGGAGGGTGGGGGACGATACCAGGGGATCTGGTGCGTCCCGGTATCGGGAGTTGAACATCATGAACAGAGTGTTGAACAAAGACTTCAATTTGGGGTCTTATCTGAATTCCGCGCCACTATCCTTTTCTGATGTTTTTCATCCTGCATCCTGTATGCAGAATTGTCATGTGAGAGAATCAAAAGAGTCATTAATTAATTCTTTTGGAAAGTATGCCTCAAACTATATCTGCCTCCTATGCCGGGGAATCGATGAGGAGTGGTAACGCATGTTGAATGACCTGATGGAAAAAAGAAAGAAGATTCTCGCCGAGTCAGAAGAACACAAAAACCGACGCAATGAGCTGAATGCTTCCGCAAGTAAATACGCACGGGAACGCAACACACTCAATAATCAGACACGGGAATTTGTTGAAGAAGCACAAAAAAACAAAGATCTCCGAGATAAATACAATCAGGATGTTCTTGACCTGAAAGCGCAGCGAAACGAATTAAATGACAAGGCAAATGTTCTTTTTGAAGAGATTGAAGGATTCAAAAAAGAGCACGGTACACTGAAGAACCGGGGAATCAAGGAACTCCAGAAGCAGATTGAATATATGGAGTACCGTCAGCAAACCGAAGTCTTTACCACAGATAAAGAACGTGAGCTGATTGAAAAGATCAAACAGATGATGGCCCAGGTGCGGGAACAGGAAGCGGAGCTTGAACAGAACAAGGAGATGCGGTCCAAAATTACGGATGCTCGCGATTTACGGAAACTTGCATCTGATTTTCACGCAAAGGTAACCGAGTTTGCTGAACTTGCCCAGAAACATCATGATCTCATGGTTGAGTTTTATCGGAAGGCAGACAAATCGCGTGAAGCAGCTGATGCTGCACATAAGAGTTTTGTCGAATCTCAGGAATCTGCAGATTCCGAACACAAGTTCTTTATCGCCTGCCAGAAAGAACTGCGTGATTACGATAAGGTAATTTCAGGCCTCCGCAAGAAGACAAAGAAGGTAAAGGTCACAAAAGAACAAAAAGCGGTACGAAAAGAGGCAGAGAGTCTCTTTAAGAACTTCAGGGCTGGCGAAAAACTCACAACTGATGATATTTTGCTCCTCCAGCGTTCAAAACTTATCTGATTTCTTTTTTTATATACGTCAATCATCCAAATCACGATTCAAATTCAATACCGGATAAGGGGTATCGTGCCATACCTCAGCAGGCATGTTGAATAGTGGCTCTAGGATTTCCATGATCTTTATGTAAATGAGGTATTGTGCGTATCTAAATATTCCTGCGATTTTCGTCAGTGGTTTTATATTCAAATTCATCCAACAATTAAACCAATATCATTAAAAACAGGATCGGATGAAAATCTCGATTTAAAATACCATAAAAAACAGGAACAAGGGGATAAATACGCAATCACCGGGGAGAACATTCTGAAAATGACTCAGGGTCGGACGTTAGTACTTAGTGTGGATCGGGATGACGATATCGGCTGGAAGGCGCATATCGAAAGCCCCGCAATCGGCCGCGAAGCCTGCCTGAAGGCTGCAAATAAATTAGCACTTGCCGACCCTGAAGATTCGGACATCAATGCCATATTTTCAGCAGTTAAAATTTATGACGAGCTGACTGAGAAAGGTGAAGAGACTGTAATTGCAGTAGTTGCCGGAAACCATCTCCATATGATTGAAGGCGATCGGCGGATCGCAACTTCACTGGAACAGGTAATCAAGGAAACCGGGGCAACCAACTGCATCCTTGTAACAGACGGTGCAGAAGATGAATATGTAATTCCCATCATTCAATCCAAAATTCCCGTTTCCAGCATCCGCAGGGTCATCGTGAACCAGATGCCTAATCTTGAAGGTACCTATTATATCATAAAAAAATTTCTTGATGACCCAAAGATTTCCCGTATGGTATTTATCCCTATCGGACTTGCAATGATGCTTTATGCCACCGCATACCTGCTCGATTATCCGGGTGTTGCGACTATCATCGTTGTCGGTGTGATAGGATGCTATCTGCTTTACAAGGGATTCGGATTTGATGAAATATTCCACAGTATCATCGATGCGCTTAGAATATCTCTATCAAGGGGAAGATTCTCATTTGTTACCTATACTACAACGATACTCATTATCATCATCGGGTTCACCAATGGTTTTTTGGTAGTGCTTAAATATTACTCAACGGATTTTGGTATAATCCATTATCTCATGTTGTTTATTTTTGGAGGAATAGGGTGGTTTATCGCAGCCGGGCTTGTGATGTCTGTCGGTATCATCATGGATGTATACATGAATGAACGGGAGAATCTGGGCAAGGTTATTGTATTTCCGTTCTTTATCACTGCGATTGGATTCATACTTTACTGTGCAAGTCTCTCTCTCCTCCCTGTGAAAGATATCCCGAATTTTCCTATTACACCGGAAGGGGTGGCAGTTCAGGTTCTCTATTTTGCTGTCTTTGGTATTTTATCAGCAATTACCGGAATGATAATTCAGTTCATTGTCAACAGGAAAATAGCCGAACTGCGTAAGCAGGAAATTATTGAAGTCATGTGAGAGAGTCTGTTTTATTAAATCACGTTCCCTCTCATTCACCTGCAGTACTATCACAAGACAAATTGCATTACCGGCAAAGCAAATATACACAGGGATCTCTGATTGACAGGGTCTGAAATTCGATGCCTGTCAGGACAGTGTATGGAAGTGGTGCCTTAATCTCTCGAATGGATTATTATCCTGAGGAGTATTTTTTTAAAAATGAACCTCCATTCCCATGGTAGCGTAGACAGAAAATTACAGCCAAAGTAAAAAATGCTTACCGGGAGCTTCTTTCATATATCTCATTATTTTTTAAATTATCCGGCACGGCCCGGGTATCTGTGGCAAAATATCCCATACCACTGGGGAACTCCTTAGTCATGGTGAAGTTCCGTGTTGCCTGTGGTGACTGGACAGAAAGCGAGGGGATCACGATATTGAATGCGTGCGAAGGGTACCAGTAAATCCCGCTTCCATACGACAGTGCGGCATCTTCTACCGTAAAATCCGCACTGGAAAGGTCGATGCGGTTAATCCGGGCATCTTCATAATTGAGAATTTTCATCAGTTTGTTTTTAAGATCCTGTTTGCCCAGTAAAAAAAAGAGAAAACGGGTTGCCTCATCAACTTTGTAATTTACATGAATGATGGCACTCGCATTATTAAGGTTGATCTGGATGTCCTTTACGGTGATATAACTGTAGCGTTCTTCCTGAGCAGCCATGACAGGAACCGCCAGGCTGATGATTAAAAGGATCAACAGCACGACAGCATGAGCTCGCATAGTATAGTACCTTCGTACATAGCGCTTAAATTGTTTTGGGTAATAATTCCTGATTTTCACCGTATATCCGGGTTAAATGTTTATGAAATTACATAAAAAAATTCACAATTTGCGAAAAATGCTTAAATATTGCTTATTTGTTATTGGCGAGAATAATCTCTATGGAAGATACATTTGTCTTTCCCGAATCGGTATCAATAATTTCTGTCGATGTAATAATCTCTTTTTTTGTCACCCCGTCAAGAAACCGGTTGAGGGCTATCTCCGCAGTATCCACCGCACGGGATATGGCCTTTCCCCTCGCTTTGATCGCTACCTCTTCTGCTCCGTTGTTAAACTGTGTAATGACAGCAAGTACATAGTTCATTACAGGCTTATTGCCTACGAATACTGTATTCTCCTTCTGCTGCTGCATGGTGTGTTTCCTTATCAGAGATATTTCTTCTTTGTTATCAGTTCTGCATTCAGTACGCTCGCGCCAGCGGCACCACGAATAGTATTATGCCCCATTGCAACAAAGCGGATTCCCTCCCGGAGCCTTCCTACCGATACGGTCATTCCGTTCCCCCGCATCCGGTCCAGACGAGGTTGCGGGCGATCCTTCTCTTCATCAAAGAAGTGCACTGATTCCTTCGGTTGAGTCGGAAGACCTTTAATGCCGGGTTTATATTCCCGGAATGCATTTTTTAGTTTCTCAACCGGTTCTCGGATGTCGATCCAGACTGCCATAGTATGACCATCAATTACCGGCACACGATGACAACTGGCACTTACATTGAATAAGGCATTTGTCACTTTGTTGCCTTTCAGCGTTCCCATGATCTTAAGAGTCTCGGTCTCCATCTTCTCCTCTTCTTGGCCTATATATGGGATGACGTTATCGGAGATCGCCATCGCGGCTACCCCGGCAAACCCGGCACCAGAGATCGCCTGCATGGTCGCTACCCTGACATCAGAAAAGGCAAACTTCATGAGCGGAGCGAGAGCTGTCACCATCGTAATGGTAGAGCAGTTTGGATTGGTTACGATGAATCCGTCTCTTCCGGAATCACGCTGGACGTCAATAAGGCCAAGATGATCAGGATTGACTTCCGGAACAACAAGCGGTATGGAAGGTTCCATCCGGTGGGAACTTGCATTACTGCAGACTGCTATTCCGGCATCAGCAAATTCGTTTTCTGTATCACCTGCAATATCAGCAGGAAGAGCGGAGAAGACCAGATCAACATCCTTCATCGCTTTTGGTGATGTGTGAGTCACTTTAATTTCAGCGATCTTTTCTGGAAATGGAGTCTCAAGACGCCAGTTCACGATCTTTCCATAAGGTTGTCCCGCACTGCGTTCAGAAGCGGCGAGAGTCGAAAGATTGAACCATGGATGATCCGCTAATAGTTCAACAAATCGCTGACCAACCGCACCCGTAGCTCCGAGCACTCCAACATTGATCATATGAGTCAGGTCCTGTGTGTCTGTAATCCCGTGGAAATATGGCGGGTTGCAAAATCCCATTTCTCCTCTGATGATAAAAACGTTGTTTTTTAAATTTTAGCTTCTGGGAAACGCAGACCTCCAGAATCCATTAACAGAGAATTGGATTAAGAATTTTTTTTAAACCTGTCATGAACTGTCAATAGAAAAAGGAGGATTTTTTTAGACTATAGACACTCTTTTTAAAGGAATCTATATCCATGAGTAGCAGACTGGATTAAAACCCCTCTCACTCCATATGAATAGCTTCTGAAGGGCAGACATCCACACATGTCTCGCAGTCAACGCACATGTCTTTATCGACTTTTGCCTTCTCATTCTCCATTGAAATTGCCGATGCCGGGCATTCACTGACGCAGGTCTCGCAACCGGTGCATTTATCCCAATCCACAACCGCTACCAAACCATTCACTCCACGAGTATTGCTTCAGAAGGGCAGACATCGACACATGTCTGACAATCAACGCACATGTCTTTGTCAACCTTGGCTTTTTCGTTCTCTATGGCAATTGCCGATGCGGGGCATTCATTCACGCATGTTTCGCATCCGGTACATTTACTTGTATCAACGATTGCAACCAATGTATTCACTTCATCGTATATGTTAACCAAAAGATAAAAAATAGGTTTCGATTGTACCATTCTCAAATACGAGGATATAATCGAAGATTTGAGTGTTTTTTTACAAATACATCAGGATACTATTGTAGTATCATCTGCAACAACAAAAAATCCATGAAATCAAAAAAAAAGTATAAAACCCTGAAGGTTTTTTAAAAAGGAATCATTTTTTCAGGTTCAGGACATCACTCATACCGTAAATACCCGGTTTTTTGCCAACAACCCAGCGTGCAGCATGGAGAGCGCCGGTAGCAAAGACTGACCTGTCATATGCCCTGTGGGAAAGTTCAATGGTCTCAAAATTTTTCGAGAACAAAACTTTGTGATCACCGACAATATCACCACTCCGTATGACATGAACGCCAATCTCATCCTGACGTTCCATCATTCCTTCGCGACCATACATCTTTTTACGGGAACCAACTTCCTCATCGAGAATCTGCAGGATTGTCTTTGCTGTACCACTTGGTGCGTCCTTCTTGTTCCGGTGATGGGCTTCGATCACCTCAATATCGTAATCTTTTAAAAGCTTTCCGGCATCTCTCAGCAGCTGCCAGAAGATATTGACACCCATCGAAAAGTTACTGGAGATGACCGCAGGTACATTACCCTGAATTGCTTTTTCCATCTCTGCTTTTTGTTCATTGGAAAACCCGGTGGTACCCACAACCAGCGCTACCTTGTTGCGGGCAGCCATCTTTACATTCCCGACTGCGGCGTTTGCTATCGTAAAGTCAATAAGAACATCAGGTCTGGCACGTTGCAGGAATGCCTCAGCATTCTTTGATTCAACAGTATCGATACCGAAAAATAAACCTGGTTTGAGGTCAATACCCCCGACCAGCTCAAGATCGGAAGACTCGTTGACCATCCGTCCAATCGTCTGCCCCATGCGGCCGGAGGCGCCACATACAACCACTTTTATCATATGTCAGCTCACCGTACCAGTTTTTTTGCAGGTTTTTTTATCTTACCGGCTACAGTTTTTGTGGTTTTCTTTGGATTTCCAGAGGATTTTACGGCACTTTTTTCAGGTATGGTGGAAAGAATTTTTTTGAGTTGTTCTGTCTTCTTTTCATCGAGATCATCGAGCGGAAGCCTGACCGGACCACCCGCCATGCCAAGAAGCTCAACTGCCTTTTTGACCGGAATCGGATTTGTGTCGATAAACATCGATCTTAAAAGAGGCGACAGCGCGAAGTGGAGGACAAGTGCTTTCTGGTAGTCTCCTTTCTTCATTGCCTCATACATGGCAACCATTCGCCGGGGGTCTACATTTGCCGCAACTGAGATGACACCTGCACCGCCAAGGACCATGATAGGGAGTGTAATGTTGTCATCACCGGAAATCACCATAAAATCCTCATCCCGTGTTTCTTCAATGATACGGGATATCTGCCCCATATTGCCGCTCGCTTCTTTTATCCCGACAATATTGGGATGCCTGGCGAGCTCTGTCACCAGATCAGGTTCGAGGTTCTGTCCGGTGCGTCCCGGGACATTATACATGACAACAGGTATATCGAGGTCGGCAAGTTTGGTATAATGCTTGATGAGTCCTGAACGGTTTGGCTTGTTATAATACGGGCTTATAACAAGAACACCGTCCGCACCGATGTCCTTTGCAGCCTTCGTCAGCTTTATAGCTTCTGCTGTGTTGTTGGAACCAGTACCGGCAAGCACAGGAATCTTGCCGTTTACCTTATCAACGGCAACCTTAATGACTTTTTCATGCTCTTCGAACGTCAGTGTTGCTGATTCGCCGGTAGATCCGCATGGTACAATTCCGTGTATACCACAGGAAAAGAGAAAATCGATGTTGCGTTCCAGACCTTGAATATCAAGGTCCATTGCAGAGTTCCTTTTAAAAGGGGTTATAATTGCTGGAAGGACACCTTCGAACATGAATAAGGTTATGAGCGTCTCTTGGTATTTATTTTTCTCGTGATGTAACCAGCGACGCGGTTCCGTACACGTTTACTATCAATTACTGCAGATTTGGCAAGCTGCTGCTTGTTTTCATCGAAGCTGCTGGAGAAATAGTCCCGCTGTTTAGCCAGAAGATCAGTACCGAGAGTTTTGATGTATGATGGTTTGATTCCCATGTGTAATTCCTCAAAGTTCTATATGTATAATGCGGTTCGATATCATAATAATATTGTTCGTTACGTCGATTGGTTTTTCACCAAAAAGACGGATAGTTCCTTCTTTTCCCTCCCCTCCGAAATCATAGCATACGTCAGGTACTCCCTCTTTGCAGCAGTACGCAACACCCCAGTCCATCGTACTGATCCCGGGAGGTTCCTGTGCAGGGTCAAACGAAGTATATTCAAGGAGCATGTTCTCAATGACACCCAGAACATTTTTGGAAAAACGAAGAGTCGCGGCACACCGCATCTGTGGATCAAATCTCATCGCAGTAAGGACTATTCGTGCGATATCCCCATCTACGCCAAAGGCACAGGGACCTGCAACAAAAGCCTTTCCCTGTTTATGCATAATCCCGCCCTGCACAGCCGCAACACCATTACTGTCCCGTGCTCCCCTGATGGCATATGCAAGCATTACTCCATGTGCAGGAATGAGCCGGACATCCAAAAACTCTTCAAGCAGTCCGGCTGCCTGTGCAAGTTTTTCAAGCACATCACTACGCTCCCGGCCGGGATCGTTCATAAACGTACCATTGATATGCAGGGATGATATTAAGGGTGCCTATTGCTTTCATGACAGTGCTCTGCTGATTCGGATATACATATATTCTTTCACGGTGAAAACTATTCTAATGGATGCACGACTCCTTGATGTAATCATAGGTGTTTCAGGTTTCCTCGTCCTGATAGCAATGCTCGTTATTTTACCCATGGTAACTGTCGCTGGAGTGGCCTACCTGGCATCAATTGTGATTTTTATTGCATTCCTTTCAGGGGCTGGATACCTGGTAAATGAAAAAATTTCCTAGTATACAGAGGGATTTCTCTCTGTTGTTTTTTTTTAAGTTTTTAACGAGTCCTTTTTTCTAACCTTGTAATAACTCAGCGGATGACTGACTTTTTCGCATAATCCATCGGGATGCACGCAGAGCCCGGTTGTCTTCATGGCGGCACAAGCAGGAGGGTGATATTCCGTGCCTGATCCTCCCCTCCCGGTTATATGCTCCACCTGGTACATCGTTTTTTCTGCATCAAAATCCGGTGATCGTGCATAAAGCCGGGCAATTGAGGTGACATCCATACCAACGGTATGAATAAATGTTGTCAGGGCAAAACGTCCTGCATGGGTCAGGTTTGTACCTGAAGTAAGTGCCAGAACCAAAGCCTTCATGCATGGGGGAAATGCAGCCTCATCGATAGCACCGAATTGCTGGAGCATCTGCTCCTGATACACTTTTTTTACCGGTTCTGCCACAGGTGCAAGTTGTTCGCAGAGAGATTTGGGGATTTTATATGGCAGGTCACGACGCAGAAAAACACGAATGCGTTCACGGAGTAATTCATATCGTTCTTCTTTTTTGATCTCAACAAATCCCTGCTGAATTCTCCGGTTTACAAGTTTAAACCGTGCATCATGCAGGGGTGCCACAATCTCTATATAATCGGCAAGGAGCATGCGGTCACTTGAGATATTTATCCTGAATTCATTGGCAATATATTTCGAAAGGGGGCTATATCCCTCTTCATCAAGGGGAGTGTTTTCATTCCACCCCTTTTCTCCGTTTTGTGTTCCAATTTCTGAAACAAGGAAATAATATGCACGTTCCGCTTCATAACGTGTCAGACGGTCAAAAAGGTGTTTATCCTGTATGCAGGATGCAATAATCCGCGATACGACAAAACTTGCGATTTCATCTTCATCCCGCTGTTGAAAATGAGTGATAAAGGATCTTTTCTGGGATAATGCATGGCTGATACGCTTTAACGCGAGATCTGTAATAATTTTTCCCCGCTCTTGTTTGAGCAGGACCTCAAGAGGAGGAAAAATATTTTTAATATAGTCCTGTGCTTTTTTTAAAAAGGGGAAATGGGAAAGTTCCTTTGCTGATGGCCCAAAATCCATCAGTCGGCCTCTATCCGAGGTGCCAGCAGGTATTCAACATTGCCGTTGCCTCCTGCAATGACAAAGGAGAACCTGACCGGATGGTCGATACCAAGATATATTTCCACTTCGGAAGCCCTGCTCATGACCTTCCCCATATCTTTTAAATAATCAAGCGAAAAAAGTGAACGTGCCTCAACTGGTGTCAGTGATTTAAGTTCATCTTTACCAAATTCTCGCCGGATATTGTCGGTATCACCTTCAGCAATGAGGTAAAATGTTTGTTCTTTTGGGTTGATTCCGAGAGCAATCTTATCTGAGATTACCGCTGCTGCTTTCATCGCATTGTTGAAATCATCACCGGTAATGACTATCTTTCCTGGAAGATTAATGGTGGGAGGGTTTGGATCTTTCCTTATCGTGTTCGTATCCAGAAGAGTTATGGAATAATGATATCCATGAGCAGAGATTGACATTTTCTGGGCATTATCAGCAAGCTCAAGACTGATCAGATCTCCTTTACCTGCCATCCCAAAAATATTTTTCATCTTGGATATATCAATCCCCAGCTGGCTTTTTGTTGCTTTATAGGAATCGAAAGCCTCTTTTTTCAGCTCGATTCCGATCATTGCCACGTTAGCCGTATCAACTGCTCTTGTGGAGATTCCATTCTCATCAACGTGCAGCCTGCACTCAGGAACGAGAGCCGAAATCGCATCGATAAATTCCCTGAACATATCTGCATCAATCGTTGCTTTTAACATCGCTTGTCTCACTTCTCCTCTTCTGACTACATGGTAAAAAATTACCTTCTCTAATCCCTTACTTTGTCTTTACCGATAAATATCATTTTTTAAGGGATTTATTAATGTACGGCTTAACCGTTCTACGTTACGTTATTTATTAGTCCATAATAATTTAACTATAGTCTTTCTGCTTTGATAGCGATTCATTCAAAATTAGTATCTTCACCTTTTTTTTAGAAGTATTCCGGGTAAATATTGCTTATTGGAGTATTGGTTATATATGAAATCCTTAATCAAACAACGAATAATACCCAATGACGGCGATACAAAGGAAAGAACATACAACAATCAACCCGATTGTTATATTCTTATCATTCCTGATACTTACAGACCCTTCCCTTTTTTGTGTATTAACTAACCATCCGAGGATTATACCGATTCCGGTCCCTGCCAGGGATCCGAGTGTAATTACCATGAGGATTTCAAACGCATCCATGCTCTTTACAAATTCCGTCTCTCTGGCATTAAGTTCTCTGTTATTCAGGGGCGTATTTTTTCCTGCTGTCAATATTTTTTTTGAATTTTTTTATGCTGCGATACTGCCGGATCGAATACATGAGTCTTGCCCTTACGGTTATGCTGAAATGGATTGAGGGAAAATCCTGAATAAACAGGGATCCTGATTACTCCGCGGTTTCGCCACATTCTCTTGTTATTGATTAATTTTCAATGAAGTTTGTGTTCATTTGCGACATAAATTCAGTCTAACACAATTTTATCAGCTTCTAAATTGTTACACTCAATAGATGTATACACTGGTCTCCCCAATCGAACCGGGGAGAATCGGGAAATATCTTGGATATTTCCTCATGGCACTGGGTATTATCCTTCTACCTCCCGCAGCCTTCGCAGGACTCGTCCATGAAAACCGTGCTGCCGTTATTTTCACTATTGTTGCAGGCATTATCTTTTGTGCAGGTTTTATTCTCTACATACTCCTGCCCAAGACTGAATTACGGTTAAAAGAAGTGATTGTGCTTACAGCCATTTTTTTCCCTCTTTCATCAGTCATTAGTGCAATCCCCGTGTATCTCATTACAGGTGTGACCTACTCTGATGCACTGTTTGAATGTATTTCCGGCATAACAACGACCGGTCTCTCAGTAATGCCAACCGTATCAGATCCCATTTTCCTTTTTTTCCGCTCATGGCTCCAGTGGATTGGAGGTATTGGAATTATTATTGTGGTTCTCCTCATTTTCTTAAAACCTGGAACCAGTACCTTCCTGATCTATGAAACACAAAACAGTACCGATACAGTGAAGCCAGGTGTCTTTGCCGCAGCAATGATGCTGGTTCGGATATACATCGCCATCACGCTTCTCGCATTTGTATTGTTCTGGGCAGGGGGGATGATACCATTTGATGCTCTCTGTCATGCACTCAGTACCGTCTCCACAGGTGGATTTTCCACAAAAACCGGGAGCATTGCAGATTTTTCCGGTGTTGCGATATCTGTTGTGATGTGTGTTGTTATGGTTATGGGTGGGACGGATTTTAGTATTTTTTCTGAACTTGTTCAGAATCCGAAAAAATTTTTCGGTGATGTTCAACTGCGGTATTTCGCCCTCATCGCTACAATGGGCATAGCGCTGATGGTCTTCTCTATTTCACACACCGTAGCTATTATTGATGCAATTCCCATTGCAGTATTCCAGGTAATTTCCGCCCTCACCACCACTGGCTATTCAACCATCAATATCGGGGGGCTTCCGGAAACATCCCGTGCTGTATTGCTTGTACTAATGGGGATAGGGGGGAGCCTGGGATCGACATCTGGTGGACTAAAGATCTTCCGGCTGATTCTCATAGTCCAGCTGATCAGGGTTATTGTTATGCGGATTTTTTTACCGAGGGAAGTAGTTATTCCATTGAAGGTGGGGGAACGAGTAATGGAACAGGATGAGGTATATCAGCACGTATCCTATGTTTTTCTCTACTGGATTGTCCTTGCTTTTTCATGTTTTATTTTTCTATTATATGGCTATGGAATGAGTAACTCTCTGTTTGAAGTGACGAGCGCTCTCGGAACTGTCGGATTATCAACAGGATTGACGTCTCCGACTCTCCCCCTCGTTCTAAAAGGAGTGCTCTCGGTCGATATGCTGCTCGGGCGGTTAGAAATCATCCCGTTCCTTATCCTTCTTAACCCGAAAACATGGTGGAAACGGACAACGGTTAAATCTGAAACCACAGTAGAAAAGCCCCCACATGCATTGCCGGATTAGGTGGACGACTATAGATATATCCTCGCATCGGCCAAAGAATCTTCACATTGCTAAGATAGTTTTTCGATAGATCCTTCCTGCCATGAACGAAGCTTGATTTATTGATGGAGCAATTCAGATATACGTATGATGATAAAAGGTGGTGGGTGAATGCTGCCCTTATACAAGCCTGATAATGATGGCGGTACCCTTAGTCTCTTATCTGATATCCTTCGTTACAGGCACGGACCGGGAGGTGGATAATGCGGGTAATTATTATCGGAGCTAGTTCACTGGGAAAACACCTCGCCCAGAAACTGCTGCACCGTCGTAATCAGGTGATTGTGATAGAGAGCGAAACGAAATATGCAAAAGAACTGGCTGAATCCCTTGACTGTACCATCATCAATGCAGAAGGGACACGCCCTGACATCCTCGATAAAGCAGAAATTGAGAAAGCGGATGCAATCGTTGCCTGCACAGACCATGATCAGGATAATATTCTCATCGGCCTCATTGCACGGAATTATAAGGTACCGAAAATTATCCTGCGCATTCACGACACCCAATTCCTTATGGTGGCGAAAAAGCTGGGATTTGACGACCTTATTAACCCATCGGAGATTGCATCATCAATAATATCCGATACCCTTCGTGATGTGGATACCATCGAATTGAGTAGTCTTGTCCGTGGTGATGTCCGATTTATCAGTGTCCTGGCCACTACCAAACAGATTGACCGGCGTCTCAATGAAGTTACTTTACCACCGAAAAGTGCTTTTATAGGAATTTACCGGGGAGATGAATTCATTCTTTTTGGAGAAAATCCGGTGGTCAAGGAACGAGATGAAATGGTGATCATAACCACTGCCGACCAGGTCAATAAGATAAGGGAATTTTTTTCCGAGCCCGAAGTATCAAAAACGTAATAACTCCTAAACAGGAATAGATGACCGGGTAAATCCAACTATTTTGGTTACTAATTCCCCGCATCATTCTTTCTTCTCATTTCAGCAGATTCAGCGTCTCATTGCACTTGAACATTCACCAGAGAATGTGGACTAAATCCAACGTGGCTTCAGACTATCTGTATGAAATTGAATATACGGAGCCTGATGAGCAATGCATTTTCCCATCACCTATTAAAAGAAAATTTTAAGAATGGAGTTCATTGAGCATATGCACGTTAAAATATATCACTCCCGTCAGTATTCATCGTTCTTAACAGAAATGCCCCTATAGTCGAATACCCGGCTCCATATGACTCGAAAACCTGCGGTCTTCTTATGTTCAGGGATCTGCGACCCTCAACAACGAACATGCTTGGGATTATGATATAAGCGGGCAGTAGTCCGGCATGAGGCGAATGTCGAAAAGGGGTTCGGATAGGCTGGGCAGTTGGGCGGATGGACTAAAAAACTCACAGTCAACACAATATTATTTTAAAAAAAGTATATCCATATTCAGATTTTTTCTTTAATCTTTTTATGTCATACGCAGTTTTGAGTTATTGTAAAAAAGGTTATACCGGATTTCTGAAATCTGATGAGGATTACGGGCCATTAATGGCAGTTTTCTTACGAATATATTTTATCCGCCAGCCAGTTTTCCATCTTTAATTATTATACTTTCACCGGGCTGCAATATTTTTACCGTTATATCTGTAGTTTTTTCAATTGCCATCTTGAATTGTAATGGATCTGCCCTGATCTTATCCCAGGTATTATAATGAATAGGTATGACCGTTTTAGCACCAATGAAATTCGCAGCAATCATAGCTTCTGCAGGACCCATGGTATACCGGCCACCAATCGGGAGCAATGCGACATCAGGATGGTAAAGTTTTCCGATTAATTTCATATCTGAAAAAAGTGCGGTATCTCCTGCATGATATATTTTAACGCCATCCATGTGGATAACAAAGCCAGCAGCAGTTCCCCCGGTAATGGGGGTCCCGCCCTCTTCAATCCAGGTAGAATGGATTGCCGGAGTCATGGTGAATGCCACTCCGTCTACGAGTATCGTTCCACCAATGTTCATACCTTCGGCAGGGATTCCCTTTGATGCCAGATACTTGGCAATTTCGGTAATCGCTATGGTTTTTTTCAAAAGCGCCAGTGTTTCACCCAGGTGATCATCGTGTCCATGGGTAACGGCAACAATATCAGGATTTGTCCCGATAACACTTCCACCTTCAAGAAAAGGATCAATCAGGATCTTTTTTGATCCGGTGAGGAGGACGCATGCATGCCCGAGCCAGGTAAGTTGCATATATACAGATCAGGTTTCATCTGGATGAAATTTATTATTTGAATTGGAGAAAAATTGCTGTTCAAGAGCGCATGGTCTCTAAAAAAGGGGGGGGATGCGTAAAGGGCAATGTTGCCTTTTACATTACATCTATCAGTTCAGCTTCTGTGATATCGATGGAATCTCCGAGATTATCCGCAGTCACGCTTCGGGTCATCTGTTCTGAGAGATCACGATCTTCCATAACATCACGAACCCGGTTAATATACGAGTCAATGGTTGGATCTTCCTGCTCCTCTATCACATGCCGGTATTCCCGGAGTGTCGATGGACTGACGCCGAGTTCCTCTGAAACCTCTTTCATGGTTTTACCGGCGTCGATCAGTTTTTCCATCTTCTCCTTCTCAAAAGGCATCTTGAAGTCAAGCTCGCGGAAGAGTTTCAGTCTCACCCGGGCACGTGCAACAGTTTTGCTGAGCTTTTCATCACCAAGCAGGCGGGCAATTTCAGTATCATTCTTCCCGGCATAAAATGATGTGACAAGTTTTGCAAGCTGGATAGGTTTTAAGGAGGTTTTGAAGATTCCCTGTTCTGTAATCTCTCTCATTACGAGTGCAACCTCGCGTTCGATAGCGTCACTATCTCTAAGTGTACCATGGATATTCTTCATTGGCTCAACGATCTTTGTCTTGCCAGAAATGGTACTGAAGAGTTTTAGAAGCTGTACTTTACGTTTGTCTTCAGTCATTGCATACCCCGTCATGGGATTAGGATATACAATACTTCGCCTTCTATTTAATCCTATCCTTACGCATTGTTTGACCAAAAAAACTTTAAATTAATGCAGGATTTTTTCTGTCGCATGAGTTTTTAATACAGGATTTTACGCACATCAGTTTTTTCGCACCTCATTTTGAAATAAATGTCAGAACCGATCTGAATAGGATACATTCAGGCATTCGAGCTCCTTATTCTTTATATATTCACCCAATATTTTTTTTAAATGGCAGTATGGACCTTTTTCATACGATGTCAGACTTATGATCTGATAATTACTATCTGCAGGATCGGGCTCCTCCCTGTATTCTTTAACGGAATATGACGGGTTCTCACTAAGAATTGAATATAATAAACGAGATTTTAATTCCACATCGTTTTTTACCCGGAATACAAAATGACT
>CAYWHL010000031.1:0-16806 GCA_964457995.1 uncultured Methanoregula sp.
TCTTCCAGCCGGGCCACCCCCGAGCACAACGATCATGGTTTTTCCTTTATTATATATAAAAAAATTTTAATTCTTTTAACTGGAGGAACACAGGCATGCAGTTCCTCTCATTTAAAATATTTCAACCCCTTCATCCATCGGTTCTGAGAGCAGTTCACCGGTAAAAGCATTAATCTCGACAATTTTTTTGCCCCGTATCTGCCAGACCGGAATATAAACCTGTTGTGTATCAACAGAGATATTTTTCTTTTCGGGTTTAAGGATCTTCTCTTCGTAAAATATTGCATCACCTTTCTCCTGTTTAATACGGACCTTCTGGGTGAGCCGGTCGATCAGTTCGTTGACAATCCTTTCTGTTGCTTCATCTTTCCGGATATGGGGTTCGGAGACTTCAGCCCCCCCGGGGATCTCAGTTTCCTCGACTAACGTATCATCAAGATCGATCTTTATTCCATTGATTGCATTTATCGCACCCCATCCATCGGCATCAAATGGGATGCGTCTGTCCTTGTAGATCTGTTCGCCGCTGCTTGTGTAATGAAAGAGGTAATATGGTATAAATCTGAGTTTTGCTGTACCCTGAACTCCTCCTTTCCGGATTGCAGCCTGTTCGGTGATCTTTATCGGGTAATGCGGGATGGTGATGCCGGAAGGCACTTCTTTCTGGATTGCTTCCTGTCCTGCAGATCCAGCTGCAACTGCTGCTTTTTTGCCTTTTGACGCTTTGAGATTCAGTGCCAGTTCGCGGTCAAGTATGTCTGCGAGCACTGCTTCGCCGGTATACCGCACAAATTCGTCGACTCCCCAATGGATGCAGTTTTCAGTTACAATATCCTTATCTATGGAAAAAAGGAGCTTCTCGCAGGTCATCTCATGATCGTTGATCATGAGGCTGTAATTTGTTTTGTCAAACTGGCTGATAAGGGCACTGTCATTTGAACAGAGTACCAGAAGGCAGGTATCGTCGCGTACCGCAGAAAGGTCAAGAGGGTCATCCACTTCTTCGACCTCAAAACGGGCTGCCTCAAGAATGAGTCGCATTGCATGTTTGGCTTTTTCCCGCATATCGTGTTCCATCATAAATAAATTGCCATGGTCTTATAGAACAATTTTTCTATTGCGATGTCTGAAATTACTATAATGACCGCCCCGCTCAAATTTGTCAACCACAGCATTGAAGATTATGCAATGCAGGTGACTTATGATCCGGTTGAAGGCGAAGGCAGCGTTGTTTATAACTTATCAGTTATCAAAAATGAAGATCTCGACTATGCAATATCGACGCTTAAAGACGCTTATAAAACCGGTGTTACTGTCAGTGGACGTGTCAAATTTTTCGCTTCCGGTGAAAAAATTGCTCATTATACCGTTCCGAAAGGATTCACTGCTATCTGTACGATATGCAGTATAACCTTTGATGGACTCCTTATCCGGCATGGAATTCCTATCAATTTCATTGGGGGAGGTGTTGTCGAGATAGAAAAACGTACTCCCCTGCGTTTTACCCACATTATCCTGTATGAACATACAACCATTGATCCCCTCCAGGTGCTTATTTCCCAGAAAACTACTTCTATTACAAATGTAATGCGAACCGGAAGCGGATCTATTCTTGCAAATATCAGGGAGTTCCACATGGAGGCAGAACCACAGGTCGGCACGGTACTGGATGAACTCTCAAGCAGCAGTCTTTCCGGGATTTTAGAAGTAGGGATGCCAAACCTTCCGCTTCTCGGTGTACCTGTAAGCCCGCAATTCGTTGCCATCGCAGCCGTGGGCGGGACAAATCCACTGGGTTCAATAAAGGAAAGTGGTCGCTGGATACAGATTCAGGCAATGAAAGGTTTGATGGAAATATCGAAAATGGACGAAATCAGGGATTATTAAGACAACTGATCGTTTTTCATCCCTTTTTAGCCCAGTCGAAGATCAGGTTATAATAACGAACAAAGAAACGGACAAATCCTTCAGATTCCGAAAACAGTGCCACTGCTTCATCCCCCAATCCCACAATAACCATTACGCAACGACTGTCGATTATACAGACACCACCTGTCATCATATCCTTTGCTTTATCGAGCTCTTTGGGTATTTCGGGATGCTTTATGGCATATATTTTCATTTTTTTGGGAATATCTCCCGTCCAGTGAGGTGTGATGATCTCAACACTTATAGTGTTTGCCTTTGAGGTGAGTTTCCCGATACTTTCATGTGATAAAATCTGGGGGTGAGCAATAATTCTGATCTCCTGTCTCGCATCTGAAATGAGCTCAGAAAATCTTTTTTTGATTTTTTCAATGCCATAGATATTCCAGATGAGTTCCTCACTTTCAGGTCCCGGGCTGAGCCGTTCACGATATATCACTGATAAGAAATCCCGTGCATCCTGAGCATCCCTATCGATATGGCTCATCAGTCTGGCTATGGCCTCATCCGGAGAAATGGAAGCAAATCGTTTAGGTGCAGACTGAGAGACCGAGACAAGTCCTTTATCCAGCAACTGATCAATCACGGTATAAACCGATGCGCGTGGAACCCCGGAGATCTCATGGATTTCACTTGCCGTCGCACTTACAAGCTTCAGGAGTGCAATATAAACCCGTGCCTCATATTTTGTCAGGCCGAGTGATTCGAGACATTCAATAACCCTTCTCTGACTTTCAGACGACAGTTCCATTGAAACATCACTTTATATCCTGCAATATTAAATGTTGTTATAACAATAACAACAAGTGGGATTCATTCATGAAATATTACGGAGTAATAATCGTTTTTCTTGTGATGGGGCTGTGGTACAGCTCACCAGTCATGGGTGTGACCACATATCTTGGTGGAAGCCCCCAGATGTCAGCTGCAATATCTGGGACCAATGAGTTTATTCCGGGGCAGGATGCAATCATAAAGGTTATTGTTTGGAATAGTGGGGTGAACGACCTCAAATTCGTGACGAAAGGAACGATCGATCGTGATGATTTGCCCACGACTGCAAAGATGGTTACAATCGGACTTTTTGCCGGGGATGCTCCAATAATTGTGAAAAACGATCCCCAAGTGGTCGGGGATATAAAAAGTCAGGGTACGGCTATTGCGGCAATTTCCGCAAAAATCACTTCTGATGCCACTGAGGGTGAGTACCAGATACCTCTCAGCATCTCGTACACCTATCTCGCATCATCAGATCAGGATGCAAGCGATACCCTTCGGTTTAATTACAAACAAATAAATGAGAAAATCCCGATCACGATAAAAATCAAACCGCAGGTAAAGATAGAAGTCCTTGAAGTCCTGCCGGAAAACCTGAATGTGGGAGCTGAGGGATACCTGAACCTGAAGATAAAAAATGCCGGATCAGAGGATGGAAAAAAGGCATCTGTAAAGATAATCCGTAACGGAGAAAGTCCAATCATTCCGATTGGTAACAACGTTTTTATCGGGGATTTCCCGCCAAACGGAGTAGTATTCTGCAGATACAAGGTAGCGGTCTCAAATGAAGCGGAAAATCAGACATATCCGGTTGATGTTATCGTCATGTATGAGAACCGGGATGGTGATATGGTTAATTCGGCTTCTGACACTATCGGGATTCCCGTTTTTGGAAAAATCAGGTTCGCAGTTCCATCAGGAACGGTGCAGCTGGTGCAGGGATCACAAAGTATTGTTGATATTGTATACCAGAACAGTGGTGCTACGATCGCGTATGATGCCCAGGCACGGCTTTCAGCAGTTGAGCCATTTAAAAGCGATGATGCGATAGCATATCTTGGGGATCTGAAACCAGGTGAAAAAGCAACTGCACGGTATCAGGTAATAACTGATGATGCGGCGGTTGCTAAAGAATACATGCTTGATACTGAGGTAAAATATCGCGATGCATTAGGCAACAGCCAGGTATCAGACCCGTTTAACGTACCAGTTCTGGTTCAGACAAAACCGGGATGGGGTGGATTGGTGCAGGTTCTGCCTGCAATCGGGATCATGGTCATGATTGGTATCGGCGCCGGGTATTATTTACTTGTAATGCGAAAGAAGAATTGATGCTTGGATGGGACGGGGAGCTGCCTCAACCTGCGGTTCGGACAATTGAGGAGATGCGTTCTGTTCTTGCTGATCCCTCGTGCGAGTGCAATGCACCCCTCTATTTTATGTACCGGGATCTGGCAAAGTCGGATGCAGACTGGAGCTGGTTGCATCACCACAACCTGCGATACGATCTTACCGTCATTCCTTCCCGGGATCTTTGTGGTGAATGGGTCAAGACCAAGGGACATTATCACCCGAAGAACCCGGCGGGAATTGGTTATCCGGAGATTTATGAAGTTCTCGAAGGTCAGGCTCATTACCTCCTCCAGTCACGGACACTGGATGATGTTGTGATGATCTCTGCAAGTGCAGGTGATCTTGTGATTATCCCGCCGGAATATGGACATATTTCGATCAATCCGTCAGCGGATTCAACACTTGCCATGGCAAATATTGTTTCAACCGCGTTCCAGAGCGAGTATGGTGAATACGAAAAATTTCATGGTGCCGCATATTATGAGATGAGTTCGGGAAAGATGCAAAAAAACTTATATTCTCCATCGTTTCCCCCGATACGGTATCTCGGACCTACCTGCGGGAATGGTGTACACCCGCTGTGTAAAGGTCCGCTTTACAGTCTGATAGGTAATGAAGATGCACTTTCGTTTCTCAATTTCCCGGAAAAATTCCTTACTGTTTTTTCTGTACTGCTAAAAGGTTAGGCACACCAATTCTTTTATGCTCGCTTTTTTCTACGAGATCAAGAACTTTTTGTTCCGTTTTCGTTGCTGCCTGCCAGCACTGCTGTTCAAGTGCCTGGAGTGAACGGTCTATTTCTGCATAGGACAGACCGATCTCTTTTTCGTCGCTCTGGCCCTCCCATAAACCGGCCGATGGCGTCTTATTGATAATTGACTCCGGAATCCCGAGTTCTTTTGCGATTACATAGACTTCCGTTTTATACAGGTGCAGCAGTGGCTGGAAGTCAGCCGCGTTATCGCCGAATTTTGTACAGTAACCAAGCATATATTCGCTCCGGTTTGAAGTACCGCAGACAATGGTATTGTCGCGGTTTGCATGATAATAGAGAACCGTCATACGGATCCGGGCCATCAGGTTACCCAGAAGGTATTGCGATTCTTTGAATTCCGGTATGGTTTTGAATCCTTTAAGGATAGGATCAATACTCACTACGCGGTGCTCCATACCAAGCTGATTACAGAGAGCCGCAGCATCAACAGTATCTGCCGGGTTGCTGACCACAGAGGGAAGTGAAAGCCCAAGCACCTTTTCACCTCCAATTGCCCGGCAACAGAATGTCGCAGCCACCGCAGAATCCACGCCCCCGCTCAGTCCCACCACAATTCCATTACACCCACTGGTCCAGTAGGCGTAGCGGATCATCTGCTCCACCTGCCCCATCCTGCACCCGAGTTCTGTTACCATGGAAATTACCTTGTTTATAATAGACGGATGAACATTTTCAATTGTTCGGTATTTCCTACGGCGATAACAGCCACGCCTTCAGTCAGAATCTCATCGGGGCCGGGTGCAACAACAGAACGGCCAGCTCCTTCTATACCGATGATACGAACCCCGGTTTTTCTGATGAACCAGCTCAATGGTCTCGGGTACGTGATTCGGACATATTTCAGGATCACCATGTCGTTGTTGGGGAGTTCGAGAAGAATGGTGACAGTATCAGCAAGGATAATCCTGGCAATCGTCTGGCCCCCGATCATGGGAAGGAGAGCAACATAATCAGCACCTGCACGGTAGAGTTTCTCAACCGAAGCCGGTTCGTTGGCCCGGGCAAGGATCCGAATGACCGGGTTCAAATTTCTGGCCATGAGTGTTGTAAAGATATTCACATCGTCATCGTTCAAGGCAACAATACAGAAGCGTGCCTCTTCGATCCGGGCTTTTTTGAGCACTGCTTCATCTTCTGCATTACCAATAACCTGCTCCACTTCCTGTTTTTTCGAATCGACAACGATGCAGGAAACGCTGGATGCGGTGAGTTTCTGGTATGCACCTGCACCAACATCCCCAAAACCAGCGATCACTGCCAGTGCATCTGTGCACCCATCTGTATTGAACTCCTCCCTTAGTGTGTCGACAATTGATTCAGCCCTGCCAAAAAGGAACAGTGATGTCGTGTTGTCGACGATAATATCATCACCGGGCGATGGAATGAATTTTCCGGCCTTCCAGAGATACGGGACGATAACGCCAAACCGCTCAAAGAGATGAAGATCGGACAGGGATTTGAATGCAGCTTTGCACTCGAAAGCTACAGGGATGTTGATGAGCCTGAGTTCCTGCTCTGGAGCCTGCTGGAGATTGATGTTGATCCTGTTCAGCCCGGGAATATCCGGTTCTACCTCCTCACTCGGATTGAGGACAGCATGGCGTGCCAGGATCCTTCCGGTTTCATGTTTGGGAGAAAGTACGTAATCTGCTCCTGCATACCGAAGATACCGTTCAAATGAGAGCTTGTCCACAATCGAAATGATCTTACCCTTTACCTGTTCACGAATTCCAAGAACGATGCTCGCTGTCTGCCGCTCATCCTTGCAGATTACAATATAGTGTGCGCTCGCTATATGAGCTGCCGACCATGTGCCGGGATCGGTATAATCTCCCCAGATCACATATGCACGTTTCCGGTATTGCGTGGCAATTTCAAGGGCTTTTGCTTTGTCCTGTTCAATAATTACGATATCATAGTCGGAGATAGTGAGGCTGTCAATAACAGAACTGGTAAGCTCGTCATATCCCATGATGACGGTATGCCCGGACAGACGGTGCGGAGTTCTTCGTGGCGGTGCGGGAGCAAGCAGGATGGAGAGGAACGGGGCAAGGAGAAGCGGGATAACAACAAAGATCATTATCACGCCCGACAGCATGATCTGGATCGTGAGCAATCCGGTAATATCGTTTGTGAAGGGTAATAACCAGCCATACCCGACTGTTGTCATGGATTCGACGACAAACAGAAGTGCCTGAGACCATGAAAGGGGTTTGTTCTCCAGCAGTGGATAGTAGGAGTAAAACAGATAGGTATTGACCCCCACCAGCAGGGCAAACGCAAAGAAATAGATCGAGATCTGTATCCCAGGAGAATTCCGGACCGCCCTCCAGACTCTTCCTCTCCTAAGCGCCATGGGCTGTCACCTCAGAGATTATCCGGCAGCTCTGGCATATACCGTCTGTTGGCTCACCGCATTGTTCACAGGTGGAAACTGCATCTGCCATGGAGATGCAGGCGCTGGTCAGGTGTTTTCCCAGGTTCTGGAGTGCATATTTCGTTGCCGGGTGATGAATAGTGAAATCGTTGAGTAATGTCTGTACGTTTTTATCAAAAACATCGTTCATGTATGGACAGATGGATTGCTCATACTTCAGGTTATGAAGATCTGCATAGAGTGCCACTTCGTTATAAGGAATAGACATGAACGGTCGGATCCTGGGCACTATTCCGCTGGCAGTCTGCTCTGAACGGACAAGAATCTCAGGAGTTCCCCTGAGCACATTCTTCAGCACATATACTGCCCCCGCGTCAAGTGTATCTCCTGACGCAAGTTTCGTCACTCCATGTTCCACGGCAATCCGGTTCAGCAAAAAATTCCGGAGAACACGACAATACGTGCAGGAAACAGCAGTACCTTTTCGGCATGCGATCTCATCTAATGAAATGCCAAAGCTTTGCTGAAAAGATCCTGTTATGCAATCCGTATCCAGCATTCCTGCTGTCCTCAACGCATATCCCGGATCGCGAAAACCGGTGATTCCTTCATCAAGCAAGATGGCAGAAATCTTGATGTCACTCCGGTATGAGGTAAGCTTTTTCAAAAAATACAGGAGTGCACTGCTGCTGGAGTTCCCTGAAAGTGCGACTGCAACATGATCCCCCGGGAGTAACCATTTGTGCCTGCGGATTTCATGTTTAGCCTTTGCCTCGACATACGCTTCAACATGGTGTTCGCAGAGGTGCTGCCCGGAGTACTCCTGGAAAAATACCGCTTCTCTCCCGCATTTATTGCACTGCATTTGCCAAATCCAATCAGATCTGGTGATAAAAGATGTTTAAAGTTGTGATAATCGATCTGGTATGACCTGTAAAGATGCGATTTTATAGTCCGGGACATAACAACTCTAACGATTATGGTCGTCGCCGCGGAGCGTATCCGCACGCTGAATAAGTATGAAAAATCCATCCTCAACGCCCTTGAACGCGGGATGAAGCGGTACGCCTGGGTACCGCTGGAGCATATTCAGTCTGCAACAAAGCTTTCGGAATCAGAAGTCAACTACCGACTTTCCCGTCTTATTGAATGGGGGATGGTCCGGTTCAATCCCGTGCCATATGATGGCTATGCTCTTGTTTTCGGCGGTTACGATACGCTTGCGCTAACTTCCCTGACCAGCAAAGGCATAATAACTGCACTCGGATCACGAATAGGTGAAGGAAAAGAATCTGTTGTCTATGAAGCACTGGGCCTCGGTCCTGTAGCGATCAAGTTTCACCGCGTAGGGCAACGTTCATTCTCATCAGCACGACTCAACCGGGATTATATGCCTGAGGAAGGTCACTGCCCCTGGCTGATTGCCTCCCGGAGATCGGCAGAACGGGAATTTCAGGCCCTCACATCCCTCCATCCAAAAGTCAGTGTTCCCCTGCCTATCGGACAGAACCGTCATACTGTTGTAATGGCATTGATTAACGGAAAAAATCTCATTCATTGCAGGGTACAGGAGCCAACAGAAGTACTCGATGAGATACTCTCCAATACAAGGATTGCATATCACGAAGGAATTATTCATGCTGACCTTTCAGAATACAACATCATGATAGAGGAGGGAAGATGTGTCATCATTGACTGGCCCCAATGGGTGGGAACCAGCCATCAGAATGCACAGTCAATCCTGGAGCGTGACATCGATAATATCCTCACATTTTTCAAACGGAAATACAAAGTGCAGTATGATCGCGGGGATGCGATACGATGCGTGATCGATTAAAGGTTTTTGGCATAGATATCATCAAAGGTTCAGTGAGGTCACGATCCCGGCGTCCGATGTATGCTCTTGTCCGTATGGAGGGACAGGTCATTAAAAGCGAGTCTGAGGTCACAATGTTCCGGCTTTTTCGGATGCTCACCGATGAACAACCGGATATACTTGCTGTAGACAGCCTCCAGGAGATCGCCGCTGACCAGCATGATCTTTTTTTCTTTTTACAGGCATTGCCACCGCAGACCCGTCTTGTTCAGGTGACCGGCGGGGAACGCAAAGAAACGCTGGGGAAGGTTGCTGCCCGGTACAACATCAGATTCAACCGGTTTGATCCTTTTGCTGAAGCCCGCACAACAGCGCAGGTTGCCGCTCTTGGTGCAGGTGCTGAGGTCATTGCTTTCGAAAACGAGAGCGAGATTGTGGTAAGCCGGCACCGCTCGCCGGGCAAAGGCGGGTGGAGCCAGAACCGGTATGTCCGTAAGATTCACGGAGCAGTGCAGTTGAAAGGTCGGGAGATTGAGATGGCCCTTGTTGCAACCGGGCTCCGGTACGAAAAGAAGGAGACCCGGGCATTCGGCGGGTGCAGCAGAGTAGCATTCCGGGTCTTCACAAAACGGGATCAGATCCCGGTCTCAACATACCGGGGCGCGGATGTCCAGGTAAGGATCAGTGGCAAACGCCTTGAGCGGATCCGGTTCCGCCCCCTGTCGGGAAAACCGCGGTATCTGATTGTTGGCATCGACCCTGGAACAACAACAGCAGTTGCAGCGCTCGACCTTGATGGGAACCTGCTTCATCTTGCGAGTTCCCGGCAGATGAACATGGGAGATGTTGTTGAGTCGCTCTACCGTGTGGGGAAACCTCTGATTATCGCATCAGATGTGCAGGAGATGCCCTATTCTGTAGAAAAGATCCGCCGGGCATTTTCTGCAGTCGCTTATACACCAAAGCAGGATGTGAGCGTTGAGACAAAGGTGGATCTTACCTCATCCTTTCAGTATAGTAACGATCATGAACGGGATGCACTTTCTGCTGCGCTTGATGCATACCGCCAGTACCGGCATAAGTTCCAGAACTTGCTCAAGCGAATTCCTCCCGGACATGATCTTGACGAAGTCCGTGCACGGGTTATCAGGGGGCAGTCTCTGGATCAGGTACTAGGTGATATGAATGCCGTTGCACCGGTACCGGCACTTGATTCGCCAGTGGTTCCCGTGGAAGTTAAGCATGATGAGAAGGCAAGGGTGCTTGACGGGATGGTGAAGCGCCTGCGTACATTTGTTGGTGAGCTGCAGGAAGAAGTTAAGGAAAAGGACTATGAAATCCAAAGGCTGCAGGCACGAGTCCGGAAAATCCACACATCACAGGATGCCCGGCTGGCAAAAGATATCGAACTCGTAAAAAAAGATGCCATTATCCAGAGCCTTAAAAAACGGTTGCGAAAGGAAGAGCGGCATACCAGGAACCTGTCCAGACGTCTCGTCCGCATCAGACAGTTTGCCGAGCTTTCGATGGATGGCGAAGTGCTGCCGCTCAAAGTGATGGAGGCCCTGACAAAAGAAGGGCACCGCCGCCTTATTGATGACGTAGGGATCGATGAAGGTGACATAATTTTTGTCACACGTCTTGATGGCTGGGGGAGGAGCGTGGTTAAGGATCTTGCGGAAAGCAGGATAAAAGCGGTTGTTACCAATGCACCACTGCTTTCAGAGTGTGATCCCCGGCTGCTTCCGGCATTCCGTGAACTGGGTGTTCCTCTCCTTTCTGATAAGGACACCGGTGTTCAGGTGCGGGGAAAGCGGGGACTGGCCGCAAAGGAAATGTTCGAGAGCGCACTATTACACTGGCAGGAAGAGCAGGCACAGCATGAACGGGAAAAGAAATCTGAACTGATCGAGCACATCTTCAAAGAGTATAAGAGCGAACGGGGTAAGGAGGTGCGCAAGAGTGGATGACCGTGAACTCTTAACTGTCGTGATGGGAATTGTCGGAAAAGAGAAATGCCTGGATGATTGTGCCGAAGTGCCCTGTGGTGATCAGGTCATGGTGGTGACAACGGACATGCTCCACCGCACAACTGACTTTGTGGAGGGGATGAGCACGTGGCAGATGGGCTGGATGAGTGCAGCGGTCACGCTCTCGGATATTGCGAGTATGGGTGCAGAGCCAAAATATCTCCTCATTGCCGTAGGGCTCGATGCGTGGCCGGACCTGGCCGGTGTCATGCAGGGTGCACAGGATTGTTGTACAACGTTCGGTGCTGCGATCATTGGTGGTGATATAGATCGGCATGGAGAGCTCACCATCGTGACAACCGGTCTCGGGCTTGTCGACAAGTCTCATATTGTGCGTCGAACCGGCGTTCAACCGGATGATCTTGTCTGTATCACTGGTATACCCGGCCAGGCGCAGGCATATCTTGATGGGTATCTCCAGTTTAAAAAAGCACTCTTCGAACCACAACCACGGGTAAAAGAAGGGCATCTTCTTGCCAGGGGGGGCGTCAGCGCAATGATGGATGACAGCGACGGGGTCGCACTCTCGCTCTATGATCTGCTCAGTGTAAATGAATGCGGATTTTCCCTTGATTCAGCAAAACTGCCAGTTCCTGCGGGGATTCCTGCAAATCAGGCCCGTGAACTCGCACTGTATGGAGGAGGGGATTACGAGCTGATATTTACTCTCCCCCCGCATCGTCATCCTATTTATGGTGTAGCCTATACGGTGATTGGAACTGCGATAAAGGAAAAAGTCGTCCTTGTTGATGGCCGGCCCGTGGAGAAACGCGGGTACCAGCACCGGTGGGAATAATCCCCCGTGCGGTACGGGAACACAGTCTTCTTTTTACTCTATAATTATATTGACTATTTTACAGCTGCCAGGAGATCCGGTCAGGACGATAACGAATGAAAATCCAGTCTTTGGCAATAAATACAAATAAGGAGAGATAATTCATTATCAGAGAATTCTTTGGTATATCGTATGGAATCGTTAGAGAGTAAGGTGGACCGGTTGACGCCAGAACAGCGTAAGGAAGTCGAAGATTTTGTGGACTTCCTGATATTCCGGTCAGGAAAAACACCGGAATCTCCTCCTGCCGCAACGGTTCCATCCCAGATCCTGAAAGTTGCTCCCCCTCTATTTATCGTACAGGAACCGGTTCATACGCCGGAAAATCCTCCCCCAATGGAATATGATACGATCCTCACTGAAAATTCATCAGGACCTGTTCATGAAGAACAGGTAACCCCCTTCCAGGAGATTTCAGGAGCTGGCGAGGACCAGCTCACCCGTGATTATATGGACTACGGGCAGTTCGAACAAAAATCATCACCTGCCATCATTGCGGTTAAAAAAGTGAAAGAAAAGTTACAAAAGCAAAAAGAGCAGGAAAAACCCCGTATATCGCTCGACTGGATCGATTGATTTTTTTTAAAAAACAAGATGGTGTTATGGAAAAAATTTATCGGGGATACAAATATTAGACCCATCTCCCTACTTTTGGTGTATCCGCAGAAGTTCCGAAATGAAAGGTAATCCGGAATGTGGTTAAAAAGTTAAAAGGTTTTAATATTTAAATCCATTTTCCAACAATGATCTGGTCGGTACTTCCACCAAATCTAAAGGAGCTATTCACAATTCCATCGAGGTTGTAATCAAAGTACCAATATCCGGTTGATGGCCGGAAAATCGCTATTCCATCTTTCCCGTCAGCATCCCAGTCTCCTTTAATAATCTGGTCGGTACCTCCACCGTACCTGAAGGATTGATCGACTACACCATCGAGATTGTAATCGAAATACCAGTACCCGGTCGAATTTCGGAAGATAGCGATGCCATCCTGTAGGGTCGAATTCCATTTTCCGGCTATTATCCGGTCATCGTTACCACCGTATCTGAAAGTATTATCGACAATTCCATCGAGGTTGTAATCAAAGTACCAATATCCGGTTGATGGCCGGAAGATAGCGATCCCGTCTTTCCCCTCCCCGTCCCAGTCTCCCTTGATAATCTGGTCAGTACTACCGCCATATCTGAAGGATTTATCGACAATTCCATCGAGGTTGTAATCAAAGTACCAATATCCGGTTGAGGGCCGGAATATTCCTGCATCAGAGAATCCATCTCCATTCCAGTCGCCTACTATAGAGATATCTCCGGCTGTTCCCAAGATGAATGATTTTTCAACTGCTTGATCGAAGTTGTAATCAAGGTACCAGTACCCGGTGGAATTCCGGAATATTCCGATTCTGTCTTTCAATACCGGAATGACATTGATGTTTTTTTGGGCGGAAGTATTACCTCCAGCAGCATTTGCAGCATATAGCGAAACGTTATACGTGCCGGTTTGGGAATATGTGTGAGTCACATTTCTGGCGGTCGAGTAGTTTCCATCTCCGAAACTCCAGTTCCAGTTTGTGGGGGAGTATATGGATGTATCATTAAACTGGACAGAAAGTGGTGCGGTGCCATGATCAGCGCTTACGACGAACCCGGGAACTGGAACGAACACTATGCTAATATAATTGGGTTTTACCAGAGAGTTTACTCCACCAGCATTCCAAACTGTCAGGTTGACAGTAAATAACCCGGGTATGGAATATGTATGGGTCGGGTTCTGATCAGTGGAACTGCTTCCATCCCCAAAATTCCAGAGCCATAAAAATGGTGAACCTGTTGACAAATCTCTGAACGGGACCGAAGTCGTTCCATGACCAGAAGTAACCAAAGCGTTGAAATTAGCAACAGTCGGGGCGACCCGTTCGGGATTATTCACCAAAGTAATATCCGACGGCCACCGGTTATACACCGTCAGGTTCCCGGAATCCGTAAAGTTATAATGGTCCCAATAGGGGTAATTCACAAAACTTGTCATAGCTGTTGCTGGAATGAGATTATTGTCATCATGGTCGGTTAATACAAAGTTTTTGAATGTTACTGGCTTGGGAAGATAATTTGCATTATTTTGCCTGATCGCCGACACCCCTTCCAATACAATTTGTGCATAAAGATTCTGGCCGGACATTCTTGTGGGGGCTGTATTTTGCGTCAGGAATAATGTCGAACTGCCACCACCGGTTGGTCCCAAATCTATAATTGAACCGATAGCATCATAGCCATTAGTATTAATCCATATATTCCCTCGAATTGTATCCCCCGGAGATATACTACCTGAAACTCTTTCTGAATTAATAGCATCATTGTTTGGCCAGATTGTTTGATTTGTCCAAACGTACCAAGTTGACATGGTCCAAGTATTGGAAACGTAATTCCATTCGAGGACTGGTTGAACTAAACCTGTGTGTGGATCTCCTGCCACACAACTAGAAAGCCCATTCCAAATAAAAACCGGATAATTTGCATAAGTCTGATAAGGACTATTGGGAAAATTCCAATCAGCCGAGAATTGGTATAATGATGACGAATTTATCGGGGCCTCGGTCCCCTCAATCCATCCTGGGGGATACGGAGTACCAATACAGGTCTGGGTTGATTCAGGAATATATGATTTATTGGAATTAGAAGCAATTATTGTCAGAACCCGGGTGCTATTATAAGCAATATGGAGTATATTTCCGTCATCAACAACGACCGAGTTGTTGGGGACTTCATGAATGAATGTTGCTGGTTGATCGCCTCTGAATGTATGGATTGTTTCAGCCTGATCATCATCCGCAACGAGCACTTGTTGTCCGTTCTTATCAAAAACTGTCGTTTTATTATTTGAATGATGAATGATAGAACCTATGGGAACAGTTGTGGTTGTTAAAGAGCCATTAGTAGTTCGGATATTCTTTCCTGGGCTTAGTTCCCCGGTTACAATTATCTTCTCCTGAGAAGTATTGAAGTGTAGTGGGGGGAGTGGAACCTCACTTGCAATTATTGCAGAAGAGACATTTGGACTATTTTCAGCATTTGCTATTGGCACGATTAGTATTATTGTCGCTGCAATAAATACTGCAAATAATAGGAATCTTTTTGTAATCATTTCAATCACGTTTTTTCCCAAGCATGGGTTTCGAGATTACTATTGCTACAATTACAGCAATCAATAATGTAAACGGCAAAGAGGCAGATTGTGTCGTAGGAAATAGTGTTGCGTTGGTAGTAGGACTCTGGACTATCGTTTGAAGAACATTTGATTTTATACTTTTATTTGCCGTAAGAAGCGTAAAAATAGCAGTTGTCGAAACGTCAGGTATACGACATCCTGTGATATTACAGGATTCATTTATTTGTGAATCAACTTGAACTAAATAGTCTCCACTCTTCAGTCCTGAAGTAATATCCGTAACATTAGCCGACCATCGATTCATCCCGGATTGAGCCGGAAATATTGAAATAGCTGTTACATAAGCACTCTCATTGGGAGGGGGACCAAGATCGCTTTTAGGATGCGTTTGTTTAATATACTTAAGATATCCGATACTCATGGTTATTTTTTCAGAAACGGGTAGGTTCGTTGTCCCGTTGACAAAGAACACATTACCAATCACATGGTTTCCGATAGGATCGATCGTGATAAACGGTTCTGCGGGATAAACCGTGAAGTTTGGAGTCAGGTTTGTAAGATTAGTCCCACTGGATACGGTTTCAGCATTTACTACAGGTACGCATCCGATCAATAAAAGAACCACAACGAGAAAAATCTCAAATCTGATTCGTAAAGTATTCATTGTCGATAAACCTCACTATTAGGATAAGTGTAATACAGAGCTGGGTATTGACATTCAAGAAATTTTTGAAAACATTCAGGCAAAAAAATTCCAACTGCCGTTTATTGAAGGGAATCATCATACTGAATATTTTTTCCTATCCAGATGAAACATTGTATGGATTGTCATTTATTTATCATGGCCATTCAGATTATCCGTTGCGATTAACATTCACCCAGCAAAATGATCTCGTATCCTTAATTTATCTCAAGGATTCTATCAGGTGCATTGGTTTATACAGTCTATGGCATCTAGAATGGGACATCGGATCTCGTCTCTTTTTGAGAATTAGGGATTATGGAGAATTCCTACTTCATCTCCTATCTACAATACCATCAGGAAATAAACTCGGATCATGACAAAACCATGTTCTCCCCATGGTAAAATATCCCCTTATCGGGCTCCGATTGACAGTTTCATTATCCGAAAAACCCTGTAATACGCTCCGATTTGGCTCAGTTTTAGAAATCGGACATTTGAGGGTTATTTGATAAAATAACCCCATATCCCACCCCAATTCCGGCCCCCCATAGTTGCGTGAGTTTTGGTCCTGAGCCTGCTTTATCCTTTCAGAGTCGGGATCGGCCACGCAAAGGGCATTGGCGGCCTGTTAAAAATGGGGTAAAAACCGGAGAATATTTCCGAATATTTTTACAAAAAGTCATGATATGTGTGTATTTTACCACGACGAAGAAGCAATTTCCGGAAAGAAAGGATTTTTTCACAATGATAGGGTGTTGGAAATTGTATTTATTGAATTTTGTTCCTGTTGATTAAAAAATAAAAAATCGAGTGGACTCGACGGGATTTGAACCCGTGGCCTTCACGTTGCAAACGTGACGATCTACCCCTGATCTACGAGCCCTTCACTGATAAGTTGCGGCATATTATTTTTCTGCGGATTCCATATAGTTGTTACTGATCAATAGTGATAACCGGTTCGCCTCCACCTTTAGGAGCAGCCACTCTGGTGCAGATATAAAAAAAGGGAATTCATGAATCCCACAATTCGCATTAAAATTTTCAAATTTGAAATATTAGCTTAACTATT
>CAYWHL010000032.1:0-2522 GCA_964457995.1 uncultured Methanoregula sp.
TTTTGATGCTGACTCTTCCCGTCGTCAGGACTATGGATTCACCGGTTTCCAGATAAGGAATGCCCATTTTTATCACATTGCCTCATGTATTTTGTGTTCTCTGAAGCAATATGCTTTATAGATAGATCTAATTGTCGACGCAGCTGGTAGTACAAAATAATTCTGAAATGAAGTTAACAGTGTTAACAATATGTATGCTACTAATCCGCTGGTTGCCTTTGTATAACGAAAAAACTTCCTGGTTACTTTGTAATGGTTTGTGATTACTCTAAACGGGTATATGATATCCGGGCATGACCTTTATGGATTTATCATGATTAATTATTTATAATTCAAATACCATCTTGTATACAATGTTCGAAAATTCCCTCACCAAATCTATCTGGTCCGGGCAGGTACATGCCGCTAAGCGGCAGCTATTTTTCGTATCCTGAAGTATCGGTTTCTTTGTCGGTTTTCCGGCAAAAATGTATTGATTTCTGAACAATTGGTCTTGGGTTTAATATGGGTATGATTGCGGAAAAATCAACAGATGAATGGTACAATTCCCTGCCAAAAACGGGGGGGGTTTATCGGCTCATCAACGGAACAATGAGTGACAGGAACAGGAATGAACGGATCAGTGCTGTGATTGCTCTGGGAGAGAGTGACGATCCCAGAGCTGTCCGCCCCCTGATGGACTGTTGTAGTGATACCGATGCGCTGATTCGGAGACATGCAACCGAGGCCCTTATCAAGCTGAGAAGTGGCAGGGCTGTACGCGTGTTAATAGAGCGCCTGAAGGATAAGAACGAAGAGATGGTAACAAGAGAACATGCTGCGGCGGCACTGGCTGCGGTCCGGAGTTATAGCGCGATTGAGGGCCTCAGGGACCTGTACGCTGATGCAGATGAAGATCCTGCACTCCGGACCTTTGTCGCCGGGGCGCTCCACCGGGTGCGTATCCGGTGAGTACCGGGGGAATACCGCATCCCATTTTCCCCCCCTGCAGGTCATAAAAAAGCACATCGCTGAAAGCAGACAGATGCCATGCACACGGCAAATTATCTGACTATGGGGCATTTATCGCTTACAACTTTTTTTCTTCGTTATTCAGCTGAAAATTCCGGTAACGAAACTTTAACAATCTTTCCTGTCGAAGCTCTTGGCACTATGTGGAAGGCAGTCGGGATCGATGCATGGCTCGCTGGCAGGAAGTCAAGCCTTGAAGATGTTCGCGCCACTGTAACAGAGATCATTGGCCGTGTACAGAACGAGGGGGATGCTGCGCTGAGAGATCTTGCAAAGAAGCACTGCGTGCTGACCGACATTGCCGTGTCGGATGACGAGCGCGAGGACGCCTACGAAAAGGTCGATGCACAGATCATCGAGAGCCTTGTCGAAGCGCATGCACGCATCGAGCGCTTCCACGAACTCCAGAAACCCCGTGACCTCTGGCTTGAGGAAATGGAACCCGGTATCGTTCTGGGCATCAAGACCACACCTTTGAACCGTGTAGGGCTTTACATCCCCGGTGGCCGGGCTGCCTACCCGTCATCCGCCCTTATGTGTGCCGTGCCGGCCAGCGTTGCAGGGGTAAAGGAGATCTGCGCCTGCTCACCGCCGCCCATCAAGCCGTTAACCCTTGTCGCGCTGGACATCGCCGGTGTCACCGAGATCTATAATGCCGGTGGTGCACAGGCGATAGCAGCCATGGCTCTTGGGACAGAATCCATAAAGCCCGTCCAGAAGATTGTCGGGCCTGGCAACGTGTACGTGACGCTCGCCAAGATGATGTTGCGGGAAAAGGTAGAGATTGATTTTCCGGCAGGTCCAAGCGAGATTGGGATCATCGCTGATGAAACCGCCGATCCCCGCATCATCGCCGCCGACATCCTCGCCCAGTCCGAGCATGACCCCAATGCAGCCTGTATCCTGATCACGACCGACAAAGACCTCCCCGGAAAGGTCGGCCGCGAAATTGAAGCAATGACAAAAGTCGCACCGCGGAGAGAGATCATCGAACAGGCGCTCAAAAACTCCGGCTATACACTTGTCAGGACCATGGAAGAAGCGATCGCTGCTTCAGATGTTGTTGCCCCAGAGCACCTCTCGATCCAGGTGGCAGATCCCTTATCGGTTGTCACCCGGGTGAAAAATGCAGGTGCAATTTTTGTTGGTAAGTATTCCGCAGTTGCCTGTGGTGATTACGCTGTTGGCACGAATCACGTTCTGCCAACCGCCGGATATTCAAAAATGTATTCCGGGCTCGATGTCGCACATTTCTGCAAGAGTGCATCGGTGGAGATAATTGACAAAAACGGTCTTGAGACTATCGGGGATATTGTAGAAACCATTGCAGGGGCGGAGGGGTTGCACGCCCATGCCGAGTCGGTTAAGATACGGCGGCAGTGTTAAGGCAATAATGCGTAAGGATTCGGTTTGGAAAAATAATTCTTTTTTTTAAATAGCGGTTGATGTTTGTCACTCGATGCGATAGTCACGATGCCTGCCACCGCCCCCGACGGGGCGCCCCCACGGCG
>CAYWHL010000032.1:2622-16684 GCA_964457995.1 uncultured Methanoregula sp.
TCGATGCGATAGTCACGATGCCTGCCACCGCCCCCGACGGGGCGCCCCCACGGCGAATAAGTTACAAAAATTTTAAAAAACACGCTGCCCGACGTGGTTTGGAGAGGCCCTGATACAGGGTTTTATCGTATTTTGTTCATTTTTTATGGTTCTTGAGTGAATTCGAATGATTCATATCTGTATCTAAAAACCAAGAAATTTATATTTTATAAATAATGTTATTCATGATATGACCGGTCATGACAATCTCTCTCTATACGTCATTGAGCAATAACAGCTTAAAATACCCCCAGGTGAGTTGATATGAGCGAATTATTCAATAAATCCAAAATAACGAAATTGTTCATTACCTTCGTTCTGATCTTCCTGTTGATTTTCACCGGAGGCTGCATGTTTCAGTCCCCCTCGGAAAACGATTCTTCGAATAGTGGCAGCCCGCGGTTCACAGCAATCTCCTCAGTGGGAAATACCGGTTTAGCCCTGAGAACCGACGGCAAGGTTGTGTGCTGGGGAAGGAATTATGAGGGTTTTTGCGATATTCCTTCCAATCTTACTGATGCCATCTCAATTTCCTCTATGAACTTTGCCGTAAAAAAGGACGGGACCGTGGCTGCATGGGGCAGCCCTAGCCTGTACCCGATGGTCCCCCCGAATTTAACCGGTGTTGTTGCAATCACCCGATCACAGTTTTGTAACATTGCTCTCAAAGATGATGGTACTGTCGTTGCATGGAGGGCGTTCGAGCCCCCGGAATTTACAAGGCCGATGTCGGATGCACAACTGGCGAGAATCGCGAACCAGTCGGATCTCACCAGCATCTCCGGTAATCTTGGGCTGAAAAAAGACGGGACGGTTGTTTCATGGTATGTGAATTATCAGAACATTAGTGAAGATCTCCAATCTTCTTCCTTACCTGATCTTTCTAACATCATCGCAATATCCAACCAGGCCGATCACTTTGCCACGCTCAGAAAGGATGGAACCGTTGTGGCATGGAAGCTTATTCCCGATACGGACCGCGAGAATGCTTTAAAGGTTGACACGATTCACGCTGTGGAGAATCTCACAGATATTCGTGCGATATCAGCCGGAGTTGATCACAGTCTTGCCCTGAAACGTGACGGAACCGTTGTCACTTGGACCGATGATTCCCTGCAATCAACAGGTCTCACCGATATTGCAGCGATTTCGGTAGGGTCTGAATTCGATCTCGCCCTGAAGAATGATGGCACAATCGTCGCATGGGGAGACAACAACGAATTTGGGGAGTTATTCACACCGGGCAAACTCAGCAATGTAAAATCGATCTCTTCCGGAATCGATCATAATATCGTTCTGAGAGAAGATGGAACAATTGTAACCTGGGGTGTTGGATTGGATTCTTTATGTTGCATGTATGGTCATGAACCGGAAGATATCAGGAATGTGACCGGGATATTTGCCGAAGATTTCCGAAATTTCATTCTTATGAATAACGCCAGCATCTACGGGTGGGGTAACCTTGAGTATGGCCCATTCCCGGTAAAACCAATCCCCCACCCGTATTTATCACTCTTCGGTGGACAACAAACCCTGTATGCACTGAAGAATGGGAATCTTGTTATTCTGAGCTACAACGCAACCAATGACAATATCTCGGAACGACTGGACAATGTAATCGACGTTTCTTCCGACGGTGGAGTGTATACCCTTGCGTTGAAATCTGATGGTACTGTCACGGCTTGGGGACATAATGAATCCGGACAGACTGGTATTCCGGAAAATCTTTCTGGTGTCGTTGCGGTCTCAGCAGGACTGCGACATGCTCTTGCCCTGAAAAAAGATGGCACAGTTGTTGGATGGGGAGAGCATACAATGGGGCAAACCGATATCCCGAACGGGTTGTCGGATGTAACTGCAATCGCTGCCGGAACGTTTCAAAGCCTTGCCCTGAAAAAAGACGGGACGGTTGTATGTTGGGGAAGCAATAAATATGGTGAATGCAATGTCCCGGAAAATTTGCATGACGTTACTGCCATAGCAGCGGGAGAATTCCAAAGTCTTGCCCTGAAAAAAGACGGGACCGTGGTCGCATGGGGTCAGACGGTAATCCCGGATTGGAGTAGATGAATTGAGATGACTGAGGAATATCCTGAACGGAATAATACTCTTCATTTTTTAGGGACGTGAATGAGCGGAATTTTCAATAAATCCAAAAAGCTACTTCCTGCCCGCCGTGCCTCGGAGAGGCCCTGAGGCGGAGATCCTTCGTTTTGTAGTACGATCTTCATGGTTCCGGAATGAACCGAATCGATGTATGCTGGTAAATTCTGGATAAAAAGTTCCACAATTCCAAAAAAAAATCCCTTTTATTCCCTCTTTCCCCGCATCTTGGATATACCAAGTCCCAGAACTGCTGCGATTACGAGCGCCAGAACAGGAATGGCACTATTGAGCGGTGCTTCATTTACCGGATTGTCAGATGCGAGAAACTCAACATCAGTTGTTGCATAATCTTCGCTTGAATATCTCAACCGGTCGAGTGGAGAACTTACCACATATATGGTATATATTCCAGGTTTAATCACGCCAAGAATTACAGAAGTATCCCAGGTATATGTCCAGCTGCCATCAGCTAATTGTACCGGTGCAGTAGTAAACAATCCACGTCCTGCAGGGATATTGAGATTCTCCAGAGTTACACCCCTGGGGTCAAGATCAGGGCCAGTCACAAAGAGATAAACGGCGATCGTTGTAATTCCCGTGATCGTCCCGTTGAGCGTTACTACATCACCGATATGTGCCTGATGAGGTGATGCGGAGATGGTGAGTACCGTAGCCGCTGATACCGGGGTGGCAAGAGCTCCAATCAACGCAACCGACATAATCAGAAGGTATGCCCATCTCATACCGGTACCATGCAATTTGGTACCATAAAGCGTTTCCATGGTTTCGTGATCAGAAGCTGACTACCATTACTGCCTCTTCTTCTTTTTTCAGCTCACCTTTGAGATGCCCGGTATCGAAATTATAGGCATCAGCGGGATCATAATCCTCATAGAGTTCGCACTTGTCGAGCACATCGACAAATTCTTTTAAGAATATCCGGGGGATGACATCTACCCGCCCACCGAACCGTGTAGTGATCTTTTTAATCATCGCACGGATGAAACGGTGTGAGACCCGCTCCCGGTCCGGTTCAGCATATGCCTGTGCGTAGACATCCAGAACCTTGAGCGCTACCAGCTCGAGTTTTGATGTATCAAATTTCGAGAGGATGATCTGGGGTTGCCGTGGGTTCCGGTAAGCATCTGTCTGCACGACGCTGATCCGATCATAGAGCGGAGGGACGGACCGTATGCCGCGTGAACCATCAAACAAGGCGGGGGTTCCGGTGAAGAGGAAGTAGCAGCGCGGCATGTCTCCCCGATCGAGTGCATCAATGATCTGCACGAGTGTCTGGTAACCTTTTTCGCGCTGGTTGCGCTGGAGCCCCTGGGTTGTTTCCATCTCATCTACCGCAATTGCGAGACCCCGGTAACCCGCCCCGTGGATGATGGCAACGAGCCCGCGAAGAAAAATAAATGCTGTGGTATCATCGATATCGCCTCGGATCCCTGCTTTCTGCTTGAAGTCCCTCCCAATGTTGGGTTCAGCGGAGATCCATCCCAGTGCTGACTGGGCAAGCTGGAATTCACCTGCATTGTTTTCCCTGTAATACGTGCGTAATGCTGCAGCGAGTGCAGTATTTACTTCGCTTATACCCGCAAGTGCCGTCTCGATCTCCCGCTCGGTCGCTGCCTCAAGGGCAGAATCTTCCACCCCGCTCCCGCTCACAGAGATGAGGCGCTCTTCAATAGAGAAGAGCCAGTTATCGATGATCGTTTTGATTGCATGCTCTTCATCGCTTGTCCTGAGATTCGCACAGATCTGCTGGTATATCCCCTTGAGTTTATAGAGTGGCATGGAAGAGGATATCACGACATGGGAGGTAACAAAACCCTTGGTGCGTGCGATCTCAAGAGCACGGGCAACAAGAAATGTCTTTCCGCTTCCGTACTCGCCCCTTATGAATTTTGTATCGCCACCACCCTGAGCCACATAATCCAGCTGTTTTCCTATGACTCCCTCTTCGACATCGAGCGCAACGGCAATTCGTTCAAGTCCGCTGGCGGGAACCGTGCCCCGTCTCAATGCATTGATTATATTAATGCTTTCAAGCCGGCGCCGATCAATCTGCTCAGGTTGCGGTATATTCATAGACCTCTCCATCTTCTCCAACACCTTTCTTTTCGATAAGAGATAATCCCTGCATCGCTGCCTTCTGTCTCATCTGGTTCACAATTCCTACAACCCGTCGGGTACCAAGCAGTTTGCGCAGCTCCATTTCGCTGGCTTTCCGGTGCGACCGGAGGAATTCAACGATTTTCTGTTCCTGTTCCGTAAGCCCGAGCTGATCAGTAAGGATTTTTGCCGGAGGAACGGCAAGCGCACGTTTTTTTGTCTGCGTAGCATTCATTATTGGCCGATCGGCAATCGATCGCTCCTTGCATGCACGGATCATCTGGAGGTAATCCTCAATCCTGATAGTACGGGTATGCGCCGGCATCACATCCATCCCGCAGAGGCAGTAATACTTGCATGCGGCGTAGTCCATCTCTTCCAGTGCATTGGTGGCAGTAATGAAAAAAGCAATGGAAAGCAATTCCAGACCTTTCGTGTTTAACGTGTCTTTACGTTCTTCGAGTTTTTTTATCAGCTGTTCCATCAGGCGCTTCAGGTTGTACATCCCCTCCTTTTTTTCAAGGATTACTGTTGCCACACGTCCGATATCAGTGCTTTTCTTAACATTTGAAAGGATATAGAGCATCACTTTTTCGCATTCACGCTCCTCTTTGTGGGCCGATAAAAATTTTGCATACTCAAGACCACCGGCTAAAAAGTCAGACCGGTATGCCCGGTAATACCAGGACCGCGCTTCGATCATATTTCCCAGTTCCTCATAGAATCGTGCGGTCTCAAGAAGACTTGCAACATTCACATCTCGGGAAACGAGAGCGAGGAATCGCCGGCTGGCCTCATCCACGGGGACATGTGCCTTTAAGTACTGGCGGTATTTACTGATGATAAGAGCGAGCACCTCCAGATCATTTTTTGATACCAGCTCATCGCGGATCAGGTTTTCATAGGCTTCAAGAGCATTTTTTTCATCGCCCAAAGCAGCGAGAAGATCACATTCTACAAGCCGGTATACCGGATCTGATGCATGCAGAAGGAGTGTTTTTGTTGCAGCAAGAGCTGGAGAATAATCTCCCCTGGATTTCAGGAGCAGGATATAATCAAGCAGGATTACCCCATCCGGATCTCCCTGGATATAGGATGCGTATGCATCCAGCGATGCCTGCATATCGTAACGGGATAGTGTTTCAAGATATTTTCGGTATATGACTGGATCTTTTGTATCGCGGTACATCCTGTATGACGATTCAGCAGCAGCCCGGAAATTACGGGTCTTGATCAGTGCATCAACGTATTCATGGGTTTTTACAGCATCCCCTCCAAGTACGGAATGCGTGGTGAGCGCCTCTTCCGGTTCACCAATTTCGATCAGGGCCCGCATCAGGTTTTGCACGTCCCCTGGTTTTTTCCCCAGTTGTACAAGACGCCTGAGTACGGGAAGAGCACCCCGATAGTCCTTATGCGAGAGGAGATATCCGGCATAGCTCCTGAGAGCGTCCTGATTGGTAGGATCGAGATGAACAGCGGTTGCAAATTCTGCGATTGCCCGCTCATCTTTTCTTGCCTCAAGCACTTTAGCCAGGTAACTATGGATATAAGAAGAATCCGGCATCTTTCGGGCAAGATCCCAAAAAAAAACCTCGGCATCTTCAAGTTTACCCGTATAGTAGAGGTTGGTGGCAGCGAGGACTTCAACAGCAGAATCCCTGCCTCTCTCAAGGATGACATTGCAGACCTGCAGCGACTCCTGGTAACGTCCGTCTTCAAAGAGCCGGAATGCTTCTTTTTTTTGTTCTTCACTGGATGCGGGGATCATGATCGTGTGATACCAAACCTGGCTGCAAAAAGACCTGACAGCATACGGATCATATCTCTTTTCCTGACCCGGGAGTCACCTTTATTCTGCCATTCTATGGGGACTTCAATGACACGGCAGCCTCCTCTCCGGAGTCTCCAGAGCAGCTCCACATCAAATTCGAATCCCCGTGAAATCATCATCGGCAATACTGCATCAATTGCTGATTTTTTAAATACCTTTGCCCCGCATTGCGTGTCGTGATAGCGTATTCCGAACAGGATCCTGATGATAAGATTGAATACCCGGCTCTCGAGCTGGCGCATGATGCTCTGGCGCACCTTAAGGGTCGCTCCAGGCATCCAGCGGGAGCCAATTGCACCATCTGCTGAGGAAAGTGTTAAAAAAAGGCGTTTCATCTCATCGATACTGGTGGATCCATCGGCGTCGAAGTATCCGACAAGCGGTAACCGGGCTTCCTCTAGACCTGCTATCACCCCTCCGCCCTTTCCGAGCCGGTGGTCAAACCGGAGGCAGCGGATGTTCAGATCCGGCCTTGACGCCGCTATCCGATCGACAATATCCGCTGTACCATCCTCCCCGTCACATACAACAATGAGTTCTCCGTCAAAGCCGGTAATGGCATCAAAGAGCGGCTTGATCCGGCTCTCCTCGTTATACGCGGGTATGACAAGACTGTATTGTGCCTCAGGTCTGGTTGTCATGATGTGCACTATCTGGTATCGAACGCTGACTGATGCTCAAAACTACCGGTTCAGGAAGACAAAAATTTTCTTCCTGCCATAAACAGTATGGATTACGCAATCCGGCTGGATCATTACAGTACTTTTCGCAGAGTCTCCCCATAACATTACTGGTGTTTACCGAGGTGTTGGGAGAGCAGGGTACCAGGCCGGTATTTCTCTGCCATAGACAAGGCTGTACCACGGAGTGCATTGTGTTCATGAAGGCAACTCTGTGGTGGGGGGGATTTCCTGAGGATTGCCGAAGTGTTCTCAGTTACCTGTATGAGTTCTGTTGCAATGAGGGCATTAAGCCAGATCAAATCGGCCAGCATCTCTTTAATTTCGGTCTCCTTCATATACCATACGTCATTTTGCGGACAATATAAACAGATTGCACCCGGCAGGGTAAAAGACAATCTTAATCCATTTTTATTCTGAAATATGGTATAAAGATAATGTCCTATCTGGAAAAAATCAAAAAAGATGGTAAGGATGCCAATCCTTTTTTTTGCCGTATGGGAATTGACATAGTCTGCGCAGAACCGGGAAAAGCGATACTGAAAATGCAGGTCCGGCCTGATATGCAAAACGGTGTCGGGTGGTTACAGGGAGGGATCCTTGCGGCAATTGCGGATGAAGCGATGGCGCTTGCTATTTATCCGCTGCTGTCAAAAACTGAAGGGATCGCAACAATTTCTGAATCCACAAGTTTCATCAGGGGTATACAGGAAGGTTTCATTATTGCAGAAGGACGCGTGATCAGGAAAGGGCGGCGGGTTGCATTTGCAGAAAGTGAAGTATTTGCAGATAATAATGAAAAGATGATTCTTTCCCGGACCTCGGCAGCATTTGCTGTGACAACAGATAAAAACTAAAACAGACCCTCTGGAGAATTCCTTTTTTTAAGCGATGAATAAAAAATCAACGTATTGTAACGGAGGTGTCTGTGGCTGTTTCCCCGTACCGCCCCTGCGCTTATAGCAATAATCGAAGTATTACGCTATTTAAGATTTATCGCATGTGAGGGGGAGCTAAAACGTCAGGGGTGAACCCACCATGAGCTTTTGCCCATTTTGTAAAAAGAGTAAAAAAGATTGATGTTTCTTTATCGCTTTTTTATCAGGACTACAGACAGTAAACCCATAATAAAGAGAGCTGCTACAATTGGCAGGAGGGATGGAGGGGACTGGGTCTTTGCAGGCAGTGTGGTGGGAACTATTGTCGGAGTAAGGGTGGTAATGAGAGGAGTCACCGCTGCTGCAGCACTTTGTGCCTTTGCCAGTCCTTCGATGGAGTACGTGTCATTCGGTTCTAGTGCATTAGCCCGGGTATACGAATCGACTGCATCCTGGTATCGTCCCATCTCAAAAAGAGTATCACCTCTGTTGTTCAGTGCCGGCAGGGATGCATTGTTAATCCGGAGTACCTTATCATAGGCATTCAGTGCATCCTGGTATTTTCCCAGTCTGAAGAGAGCATAGCCTTTATTATACCATAACATTTCATCATTTTCGTAGATTGCCAGACCTTGATCAATCGTCTGGATTGCAGCGGTGTAATTACTCAGCTGGATAAATGCATACCCTTTGTTCTGGTACGTGTACAAAAGACCGTCTGACTGTCGGAGCATTGTTGTATCTGAAGCAAGGGCCTGATCGAAAGCGGTAATGGCTCTCTCATATTCTTTTGTTTTGAGTAAATTCACACCGATATTGTAGAAATCAGTCGCTGCATCTGTCGTTTGATTCTCTGCGGCCATGACTGGCTGGACGAAAATGCAAATCAATACAAGAATCGCCAGAATATGGACAAATTGTCCGATTTTCATACCTATTCTGTTGGGTTTTGGCATACATGAATGTTACTTTTAAAACAATGCGGGATACCGATGATGTGCGCATGACAGAGTGCCTGTCTCCCGGGAAAAGTATGCAGGAACCGGCGTAAAATTCCCGTGTCACCACGATAAGATAACACTAATAGGTATTGTGAGCAAAATGTAAAGCAATCGGGGAGATCATGTGAAGTATATAATTATCACCGGCGGAGTGATGAGTGGATTAGGCAAAGGGATAACCGCAGCTTCTGTCGGGCGCATCCTGAAGAACCGTGGCTACCGGGTAACAGCAGTCAAAATCGATCCTTACTTAAATATTGATGCAGGAACGATGAACCCGGCACAGCACGGCGAGGTATTTGTGCTCAAAGACGGAAGCGAGGTTGATCTTGATCTTGGTAACTATGAACGGTTCCTTGATATTGAACTCACCGCTGGTCATAATATCACCACAGGAAAGGTGTACCGGACTGTTATCGAAAAGGAACGCCGGGGCGATTTCCTTGGTGAGACTGTGCAGATCATTCCCCATATTACGGACCAGATAAAAACCTGCATACGGGAGGCTGCAGAAGAAGAATTCCCCGATGGAAAAACGGCTGATATCTGTCTTGTTGAAGTTGGTGGTACTGTCGGTGACATAGAAAGCATGCCGTTTTTAGAAGCTATCCGGCAGATGAGAGGAGAACTACCAGTTCATGATTATATCCTCCTGCATGTAACGCTCATTCCCGAAGATACCATGGGGGATCTCAAAACAAAACCCACACAGCACTCGGTAAAGGCGCTGCGGGAGCTCGGACTCCATGCGGAGATTATTGTTGGAAGGAGCGATCGGCCGATTAGTGCCCATACGAAACGCAAGATATCCGCTTTCTGCGATCTTCCCCAGAATGCAGTTATCTCTGCAGCTACTGTCCCGGATATTTATGAAGTTCCCATGGAGATGGAAAAAGAAGGTATAGCGGAGGTCCTTGCAGCCCATCTCGGTCTTGAGAAACGGGAGGTGGATTCCAGCTGGTACCGGCTGGTGACCAAGGAATATACCAGCCGGGTAACTGTAGCCATCGTGAGTAAATACGGTATCGAGGACGTCTATATCAGTATAAAGGAGGCGCTCAAGCATGCAGGAAGGGCGCTTTCGACGGAGGTAAAAATCGGGTGGCTGGACGCGGAACGCTACGAGCGCTGCCAGCTCAAGGATTATGACGGGATATTAATACCCGGTGGATTTGGAAAACGGGGCATTGAGGGAAAGATAGATGCGATCAGGTTTGCCCGTGAAAATAACATTCCCTTTCTCGGGCTTTGTCTGGGATTCCAGCTGGCCGTTGTTGAGTATGCCCGTCATAAACTGAATATCCCTGATGCCACGAGCGAGGAATTTGGCGAGGGTTCACAAGTAATCGCTCTTCTCCCGGAGCAGGAGGGACTCCATGAACTTGGTGGCACCATGAGGCTTGGCAATTATATCGCTGATATACGGGAAGGTACTCTTGCCATGAACCTTTACCGGCAGAAGGAGATCACTGAGCGGCATCGTCACCGTTATGAAGTAAATCCGAGGTATATCAGCAATCTGGAAAAAGCAGGGTTGATCTTTTCAGCGACCAATAAAAACCGGATGGAATGCCTTGAACTTGCAGATCACCCTTTCTTCTTTGCTTCTCAGTTCCACCCGGAATTCAAATCCCGTCCAACCCGCGCATCTCCGCCTTACCTGGGCTTTGTTGAAGCGTGCAGGGCAAACAAACGAACGAAATGAGGAATGATACAATGGTCAATCCGGAAAAATTTATCAGCCAGTCTGTAACAGAAATCAGAACAGCCGCTGGCAATGAAAAAGTGGTTTTGGCATTATCAGGTGGTGTCGACAGCTCGGTCTGCGCCGCTATTGCAGCCCGTGCAATTGGCGAGAACCTCATTCCTATCTATATTGATACCGGCCTGATGCGCAAAGGTGAAACCGAACGGATCAGGACACTATTTAGCAACATTCACTTAAAGATTATTGACGCAGGAGATGAATTCATTGAAGCGCTTAAAGGGATTACCGATCCTGAAGCCAAACGCAAGGCAATCGGCGAACGGTTTATCCGGGTCTTTGAGCGGGAGGCAAAAAAAGAAGGGGCAAAATGCCTGCTGCAGGGTACCATCTATCCGGATCGGATCGAGAGTGAAGGGGGCATCAAGAGTCACCATAATGTCGGGGGCATGCCGCTCCATATGGAATTTGAAAAAGTGATTGAACCCATCCGCGATCTCTACAAGGATGAGGTACGGGAAGTGGCAGGAGCTCTCGGCCTGCCAAAAGAGATCCAGCACCGGATGCCGTTTCCTGGTCCGGGTCTTGCTGTACGGGTACTTGGGGAAGTTACCCGGGAGAAGGTCGTTATCATACGGGAGGCAAACTGGATCGTGGAAGATGAACTGGTTGAAACATATCGCCCCTGGCAGTGTTTTGCAGCCCTTCTTGGTCTTGGAACGGGTGTAAAAGGGGATAACCGGATTCACGGATGGATTGTCGCAATCCGTGCTGTGAACTCAAGGGACGGGATGACCGCAGATCCCCTGGATATCCCGTTTGACCATCTGATGAGAATCGGATCACGTATCACCGCAGATATTCCTCAGGTTGCCAGGGTAGTGTATGACATTACAGCAAAACCGCCGGCAACCATCGAGTATGAATGACCCGGTCTTTTTATGAAGAATAACAGGAAATCATGTGATTGGAATGGACAAAACAAGCCATTATAAAGCGCTCGACGAGCGCTACTTTATGCCCGCGTTCTCGCGTGACATGGCACTTGTAAAGGGTGCTGGCTCCACAGTCTGGGATGCAGAAGGCAATGAGTACATTGATTGTGTTGCAGGAATTGCCGTCTGCAGCACCGGGCACTGCCATCCCGAAGTAGTAAAAGCGATATGCGATCAGGCACATGAGCTCATCCATTGCTCAAACCTTTATTATATCCCTCACCAGGGAGAGCTTGCAAAGAAACTTGTGGAGATCACCGGGATGCAGAAAGTTTTCTTCTCCAATTCCGGTGCAGAGGCGATTGACGGAGCACTGAAATTAGCCCGCGTCCGGACCGGAAAAAAGAAGTTTGTAGCGTTTACTCACGGTTTCCACGGGAGGACGGTTGGATCACTGGCAGTCACCCACAAGCCTGCGATCCGTGAACCTTTTGAACCGTTCGGGTTTAAATGCACATTTGTCGGGTATGGTGACCTGGATGGTCTTAAAAAAGTCGTCGACGCCGATACTGCAGGTGTCATTGTGGAACCGATACAGGGAGAAGCAGGTATCATTATTCCTCCCGACAGCTTCCTGACCGGGATCCGCGAGATTTGTGATAAAACCGGTTCGCTCATGATTGCTGATGAAGTTCAGACGGGTATGGGGAGGACGGGCAAGTGGCTCGCAATCCAGCATGCACTGGTAAAACCTGATATTATCACGCTCGCAAAAGGGATCGCGAGCGGATTTCCTATGGGAGCGCTTGTTGCCAGAGAAGATCTTGAATTTAAAAAGAGTGAACACGGAAGCACATTTGCCGGGGGACCACTGGCATGCTCGGCAGCGCTCGCGACTATCGGAGTAATAGAAAAGATCCTGCCCGATATAAGCAGGAAAGGAGAACGGTTCCGGCAGGGACTGGAAAAATATCATCCACGGGTCCGGGGACTGATGATTGGTATCAGTACTGGAGACAAGTGTCCCGAGATCCAGAAAAAGTGTGCAGAGCAGGGAGTACTTGTCAATTGTGCAGCGGACGGGAACCTCAGGCTGGTCCCTCCGCTCGTAATCACTGATGGAGAGATTGACCGTGTGGTCAGGGTGATTAATGGAACGCTTGGTCAGGTCATGTTATAAAAAAAAGAGCGGCTATGTTTTTGCAAAGAAAGCAGAGGATATTGCCCGTGAGTACGGGATCGAAAGAATAGCACGGCTTGCGAGTAATGAGAACCCCGAACCCCTTTCACCTGCTGCACGGGAAGCAGCAGAGCAGACACTCCTGACAGTAAACCGGTATCCCGATGAGCGGGTCGATATTCTGATGAACGCGCTCAGGGAATACTATGGTGACTATCACTTTGTCACCGGTGTTGGGATGGATGGTGTCATAGAGACGATCATCCGCACGCTGGTCGAGCCTGGCGAGAAGGTTGCCATTTTGACGCCCACCTTCTCTTTTTATGCCCTTGCGGCCATGGGGCAGGGCGCAGAGGTTGTCACCGTTCCCCGGAAAGCGGACTTTTCGGTCGACACAAAGACCCTTATCCGGGCGGCACGAGAGGCGAAGATCACCGTCCTCTGTTCCCCCAATAATCCCACGGGCAATGCAACCAGCCCCGGGATTGTTAAGGAAATTCTCGAAGGTATCGAGGGTGTACTCTTCCTTGACAATGCATACGTGGAGTTCTCGGACTACGATTATCTCCCGCTGATGAAGAAACACGAAAACCTCATCCTTGGCCGGACGTTCTCGAAAGTGTATTCCCTTGCCGGGCTCCGCATCGGCTATGCCTTTACCCCGCGGTGGCTGCCGCTGTGGTACATCCGTGCCGGCACCCCTTTTAGCGTTAACTCGGTATCAGCTGCAGCTGCAGCGGCAGCTCTTACGGATACTGCCCACGCTGAACGATACATCTCGCAGGTGAAACGCTGGCGGAAGCGACTCGTAACTGAGGTGAAGTACCCGGTTCTTCCCTCGGATGCCAACTTTGTTATGATTGATGTGGCACCCTGCAGGAGCGATGAGATGGCAGAATATCTCGCCCGTAAAGGTGTAGTCGTCCGCTCGTGCCGTAGTTTTGCCGGTCTTCCTGATCACTATATCAGGGTAAGTATCGGTGAGGACTGGGAGAATGAACGGTTCATTCAGGTGATCAACACCTTATGATGTGCGGCATCACCGGAACGCCGGGCACAGGAAAATCACTGGTGGGAACGGAACTTTCCAGGCGGGGACATACCGTCGTCCACCTTACCGCCACGGTCGGGCCGTATGTAATCGGTGATGACGAGGAGCGGGACGCCCAGATTATTGACGTTGACCGCTGGGCTGCGGAATTCGTTCCTGTGGACGGGTTTGTCGAGGGGCACATCGCCCACCTGCTTCCCTGCGACCGGATCGTCGTGCTCCGTTGCCGTCCCGATGAACTGAAAAACCGTCTTGCCCGGCGGAAGTACCGGAAGGAGAAGATCCGGGAGAACGCCGATGCCGAAGCCCTCGATGTCTGCCTGATCGAGACCGTTGAAGAGTTCAGCCCGGAACAGATCCTCGAACTGGATACCACCGGACGGGATGCGGCTTACTGTGCTGACCGGATCGAACAGTTTGTAAAAGGAGAAATCCCCTCCGGGTTTGGCACCATTGACTGGTCCGGGTTTTTGGAGGTGCACTAAATGACGCTTGACCAGTACCGGAACCACATGAAAGTGTATTTCGACCCGCT
>CAYWHL010000033.1:0-16325 GCA_964457995.1 uncultured Methanoregula sp.
ATCCATGCTTTTAGGTGATGAGAGCACAGTAATTAAACTAACTACACAACCGGAGCTACATAATGGATATTAAACGCATAGTACCTTTCCTTGTGATGCCGCTCCTGCTCCTTGCGGTGGAAATCGGCTCAATCCTTCTCTCTCTTCCAGTACAGGCAGCAGGAATCACCGCATTTGAGGATCCTACTTCAATAGCAAACCCGTTCATCTTTATTCTGATCCTGCTGGTCTTTACGGGATTTTTGCTGCTGTTGATCAAATACGGCAAGAAAAAGTGGATTGCAGCTATCATAGCGCTCTCAATCTTCCTCACCTTTGTGTATATCTTTACGGCTCTCGTTTATGTCGTAACAGGAGATCCCAATCTTGGGATATTCCTCATATTCACACTCTCAATACTTGCAACAGTTCTCCTGTACAAATACCCTGAATGGTACGTGATTGATGGTCTTGGCATCCTGATCGCTTCGGGTGTTGCAGCGATCTTCGGATCCTCTCTTGAATATTATCTTGTCGTACTCCTGCTCGTACTTCTGGCGGTCTACGATGCAATCTCGGTCTATAAAACAAAACATATGATAACACTTGCCGAAGGGGTAATCGATCTGAAAACCCCCATCCTGTTTGTCATCCCGAAACGGCGCAACTATTCTTTTATCCGGGATGGGATTGGAAAACTGGATGATGGCGGGGAACGGGCTGCATTCATCATCGGCATGGGAGATTTGATTATGCCATCGATACTGGTTGTCTCTGCGAATGTTTTTTTAAAAGGATGGCGGCTTGCCGGGATCATTAACATTCCGGCGCTTGGAGCCATAATCGGTTCCCTTGCCGGGCTGGGTGTCCTGCTCTACTTTGTTGCTTCAGGAAAACCCCAGGCAGGCCTTCCTCCATTAAATGGCGGTACTATACTTGGGTTTGTTCTGGGGTGGGCGTTTGTCGGTTTTTCGTAACTGCGGGTTTATTACTCATGATTGCAGCGAGCACATCTAAAATCCCCTCCCCGTTGCCTGTTGACATGGAAATATAACCATCCGCAATCTGAAGATCTGATTTGTTTGCCGCCACGACAAGCGGTACTTCGATCATTCCTTTCACCTCGTCAAGCAGGTTGAGCTGCACTTCCATCGGGTACCCGCAGTGTTCGGAGGGGTCAAGAATGAAGAGAATGGTATCAGCGACATTCATCATCGCTGAAAGAGCCTGTCTCTCTATAGCGTTTCGTTGATCTGCCGGGCGATCAAGAATGCCCGGAGTATCGACAAACTGTATTCGTTCCCTTCCAAGAGCCCGGTGTCCGACAATGATCCCTTTGGTAGTAAAAGGGTATGAAGCCACTTCGGGAGCAGCAGACGAAACCTGCCGGATAAATGAGGATTTCCCTACATTGGGGTACCCGGCGATAACTATTGTGTATGCCTCATCAACATGGGGGAGCGTTCGCAGGACATTCCGGACCTCGTTTAAGAATCGCAGGTCTTTGTCTATCTGGTGTACCATGGAGGCAAGCCGGGCTACCGTCCTTTTGCGCACTATTGTCGTATCATCTGATTTACGGGTCTGGACCGCGAGCTGATTTCCCACCATCTTTGTATGTTTTGCCGCCCAGCCTACTGCACCCAGCGATTGCTTTATCCGATCCATACTAAACAGGATATCAGCCATCTCAAAGTAGAACCGGGGAAGCTGATCAAATTCAGGAAATCCGCGTATGATGGAGACCAGCCGGTCGTGGACCGCAGCACTTACTGCCCTCACAAATTCTTCATTGGCGCGGTCTTTGTTGGTCTTTTCCTTCATTTTTTTTGCTGCACGGCGAAAGCTCCTGTCAAGGATCTCATCAGCTGTCGGCACGGTAGGCATACGTTCGAATTCCACAAATCTCCAACCTATTTATATATTGGAGAGTTATACGGTTTATCGTTATGGACTTGTCGCTGATCCAGAAAGATATCCTTATTACTCTCATTACCCTCTACCACAAGCATTCCCATTCCATTAAAGGTGAGGAGATTGCCGACATGATCCAGCGTAACCCGGGAACCGTACGAAACCAGATGCAGGCACTCAGGGCGATAGGGTTCGTTGACGGGGTACCTGGTCCCAAAGGAGGCTATATCCCCACCGCACTTGCCTATACGGAACTAAACCTGAACGTTTCCGAAGGTAGTTATGACGTAAATATCAGCCGGGACGGGGAAATTATTTCCGGCGCAAGAGTTCAGGAGATTGATTTTACCACACTCTGTCACCCTGATATCTGTCATGCAGTAATCAAACTTTTTGGTAGTGCGAAGCTCTTTGAGATTGGAGACCAGATCACAATCGGTCCCACTCCGGTAAATAAACTCCTTCTCCGCGGGGAAGTGTTCGGGAAAGATGAGTCGAAACAGTTACTTCTCATTGCAACTACCGAGATGATCTCGCTTCCTAAACATCCTATTAAAACCTACATGAGCAGCCCCCTTAAGACGTTAAAAAGTTCAAATACCTTCCATGATGCTCTGGTTCTTTTTAACAGGGATCATATCCATGGTGCCCCTGTCATGGACAAGGGGGAACTTGTGGGGATTATTACAATGAGTGATATTGCAAAAGTTTTGGAAAAAAATCTGCCCCTAACAACAAAAGTATCTGCAATTATGACTACGGCTGTTGTTGAAGCATCCTCTGACACTAAACTCTTTGAGGTGATTCGAATGTTTAAGGAACTGGAAATCGGGCGATTGATTGTTGTCGAGAATGGAAAACCCGTGGGGATCCTCACTCAGTCTGATATCATCAGGGTATTTCCCTCGTTATAATCCAATATTGTTATATATTTTGAGCTGAATTACGTACGATGAGTATGTACCATGACTGAACTATCAAAAGCAGGAGTTGAACGTATCATTAAAAAGGCCGGTGCCAGGCGAATCAGCACCGATGCCGCAGAAATCCTTACAGAATTAATGGAAGAATATGGGACATTTCTTTCAAAGGAAGCAAAAAAAATGTCAGATCACGCCGGAAGAAAGACGCTGCGAGGATCTGACATACGAATGGCGGCTGAGATCTTCAAATAACTAAAAAGCGGATATCAATAGTAAAAAACTCTTTTAATAGCGATTTTTTTAGAACACTTTAAATATTTATACGAGTCATAATTTTTTTATGTCTCGTGTATTTGCCCGCAGCCTTTCCAGAAAAAAGATCATGAGCAATGACGGTAAGCTTATCGGAACACTAAAAAATATCAGAGTCGATTTTGATTCCGGCCAGGTTCAGGCGATGATAGTCCACCCGGACCAGACTTTTATTACTGAAGGCTATACCATGGAAGATGATAAACTTCTGGTAATTCCGTTCGAATCGGTTAAAGACATCAAGGATTATATCGTTGTTGACCGTTTTCTTGCACGAAAATAAGAATAATATTTTGTAATCGCTTCAACAAATCCATCTCCATATCCTTTTTTGGCAATATATTCAGCCACTGCCTTTGTATCGGGATGGGCATTTGCCACAGTTACACCGATACCGGCCTTTTTGAGCATCTGGATATCATTGACAGAATCCCCGATGGCAAGAAAATCTGCGGGCAAAAATCCTGTTTCCTGCGATAAAGCTTCCAGTGCGGTTCCCTTGTCAACGCCGGGTGACTGCAGGTGAATTGCATACCCGGTATCTATCACCTTCACCGTGTGGCCTGTAAGAATATTTTTGATATCCTCAGCGGGAACCGTCCGGGAAAATGCGAGATCGGCAAACCTGTATGAAGGATTGAAGAGAACGAGTTCCTTACCCTGAGCCCGGTAATACTCCTGGACAACTTCCAGGGCATTTTTGCATACGCTCTGGTCTCCTTTGATGTGGAGCGTGCCGGTATAACCAACCCGGAATACCCCCCCGTTCTCTGCGATGAAAGTTCCCTGTGTTCCTATCATCTTGCACATGGCATCCATGAAGCAGGAGGTATTGCCACTTGCAAGAACTACTTCCACACCCTCTTTTACAAGGGATCTAATCATTTCGATTGCACCGGTGTCCAGCCGGCGGGACGAATCAGTAATCGTCCCGTCTATATCAGTAAGGAGTGCCTTCAGCACGGTTTAAGACCTGCTTCTTCTACCATGAACGGTGCTTCACCCTCGGGAAGATTGGGGCTGTCGACAAGGCGTGCGATACGTTTGCCGCCCTTGCTCTTGCGCAGGTAGAGCCGGAAGGTTGCAGTATGCCCGACAATATTGCCACCGATTGGTTTTGTCGGATCTCCGAAAAAGACTGCCGGGTTAGACATTACCTGATTTGTTACCAGTGCAACAGCATTATGTTCATCGATAAGCTTGAAGAGCTCGTGCATGTGCCGGTTCAGTTTCTGCTGGCGGGCTGCAAGTGTCCCCCTTCCTGCATATTCAGCCCTGAAGTGGGCGGTGAGAGAATCGATAATGAAGAGTTTGACCGGGCGCTCGCTGTCTTTGAGTTCCGCAGCAAGATCGCGTGAATTATCCACAAGGAGCATCTGGTGATCTGATGTATGTGCCCGTGCAATGTGGATGTTGTTTAAGAACTCCTCCGGGTCCGCATTATCGATCCCAAGTCCATGCACCATCTGCTCAATACGCTCAGGACGGAATGTGTTCTCGGTATCGATATAGATTGCACTCCCGTTAAGCCCTCCCTGATCTTCGGGGAGCTGAACATTTACTGCCATCTGGTGGACGATCTGGCTCTTACCGGAACCGAACTCACCGTACATCTCGGTGATGGCCTGAGTCTCCAGTCCCCCTCCCATCAGGGCATCGAGTTCGGGAACGCGGAAAGATAGTTTCCTGACATCTTTTCGCTGCTCGAAGATGTCTTTTCCGGTCTTGAATCCCCCGATATCTGCGGCTTCACGTGCAGCTTTGATAATTTTTTTTGCTGTTGACTCGGAGATCTCCGAGATTTCGGAAAGCTCTGCGGGTGATGCGGTTGCAATACTCTCAACCGACAGGTACCCGGCTTCACGGAGTTTATCTGCGGTGCTCGGGCCAACGCCCGGTAAATCTTCAATCTCTAAATCTTTTTCAGCCATTTCTTGCACATCTCCTATGGCACATCAAGATGTTAAACATGGACATATATGCTCTCGGACTGAGCGGGGTGAAAGTGTAACTTATGAGTTCATTTCTTCCATAAACTCGCGGAACTGCACAAGTAAGATTTGGGGTTTGAGCTCAACAGGCTGGACGTTTGACGGCGTGATCCGGTTGCCTGAAAGTATTCCGGTTACCTGCACCTCGGTTCCGTGCTGGAGATTTCCTTCAATAATATAGCGTTCGGTGCCATTATCAATAAAGGTGCATCCCTGCCCGGTAATGATAGTTCCTTCAAAAATAACTGGGTGCGACTCCTCTTCCGGCACGCGGAATGAACTTCCCCTTCCGACGCCAAGCTCAATACCTCCATAACGACCGGGTCTGGCGGTTGCATGGAAGACCTCAATCTGGTCACCGGGCAGGACCCGGGTAAGTGCTTTTTCGCCCCACAGTACGAGTTTCAGCTCGTCTTTTCCATCACTTACAAGTATATTTCTCACCCATGATACGGTGCCGTTACGGCTTGTAAATGAATGCGGTTCTTTTACCTCTTTTACAGCCCCCTTTATAGAATAAACCCCTTCTTCACTAACAGAGCCTATTGGTGTGAATGGCACGATGATTGCCTGGTCAGTGACTATAACTGAACTTTTCTCATCAAGGCTGTATGCCCTCGCCACCCCGCGTCGGTCTGGTTTTGCACCGGTAATGTGGATCGAGCTGCCCGCAGGAATGTTCCCAAAAAGTTCCGGTACCCACGCTACTACCCGCGCAGTGCCAAAAGTATCGCCGATGACAGCTTCTGCCATCTCACCTGTAGTACCGTCCCTGCGGTTGAAGGGACGAGGTTCTTCGCGTGCAATCAGGATAGCATCAAGATCAACAGGTCTGTAAGAAAGGCTGTCTCCGAATTCCCCGTTTGCAGGCAGGGAACAGGAGATCTCGCAGCTTGCCTTGCGCAGGGCAAGTGCGTATATCTCTTTTGTGCCTTTTTGCGGGGGGCGTCCGATTATCTCCAGCACATCCCCGACAGCAATATCCTCGACCGATGCGGCTTTCTCATCCCACAGCACCACCCGCGTGGTTCCGGTTTCGTCACCTACCAGCAGGGTGGCGACCCAGCCCTTCTCTCCGTCTTTACGGTCAAATTCCTTTGGTTCTGTTTTATCGGCCACCTTCCCGAAAAAAGAAAAGAGGCTGGATTTTCCACATAACTCCCGGATCTTTACATGCTGACGACCCAGTTCACCGATCACGAGCATGGCCGCAGTCGGCTCATCAATAAGATCCCCGCACTCATCGATCTTTGTCTCTACGCGCTGTTCGAACTCCTCTTTTGAAATGAGGTCATCGACCAGTGCATAGTGGAAAAGCACAGCTGTTAATCTCCCTGCCTCTGCCAGTCCGGGTACTGCATGAGAGCAGTGATATCCCCGATATTCTCACCCCTGCGCATCAATGCTGCCTCTTTTTTTTGTATCAGAACCTCCGGGCAGCGGGGACGGCAATTATACTGCGAGGACATTGCAAATCCGTATGCTCCGGCATCAAGGACAGCAATGATGTCACCGGCAGCAAGCGGCGGGAGTCTGCGGTCAGCCGCAAGTATATCTCCTGTTTCACAGATGGGGCCGGTTACGGTGTATTCTGTGGTGAGGGCGGCATCCGCTTTATCTGCAGCGATGATTTCGTGGTATGCATCATACATAGCGGGACGGATAAGCAGGTTGAAACCGGCATCCACATTGGCAAATTTTTTATGAGCTGATTTTGTCGAGTTAACCCTCGTCAAAAGAACTGTTGAATCAGCAACAAGCGAACGCCCGGGCTCAACCCAGAGTTCCGGGGTAATTCCGCAGGCTTCAATACCTGCCCTGAATACAGGAACAACTTTTGCTGCATACTCATCAGGTGTCGGAGCAGGATCCGTGTCATGGTGGTAAGGTATTCCCAGCCCTCCGCCAAGATCGATAAATTCAAGCATGACCCCCAAATCCGTGAGTTCCCTGGCAATCCTGATCATCACTTCTGCAGCCCTGACGAACGGTTCAACATCAAGTATCTGTGAGCCGATATGGCAGTGAATACCTACCGGCCGGATATTTGCACATGACAGTGCTTCCTTGTATGCTGCGGGGATTTCCCCGTGGGGGATACCGAACTTACTCGTCGCAAGCCCGGTTGCGATCTTGGGATGGGTGGGGACCTCAAGTGCCGGGTTTACGCGAAACGCGATCTTTGCGATTTTTCCTTTTGCTTTTGCTGCTGCATCAAGCTGGTGGAGCTCGTCAAGTGAATCCACGGAAACCTTCACGCCTTTTATTATTGCAAGAAGAAGGTCGGCTGGTGTTTTCGAACTGCCATTGAAAAGCAGTTTTTCCGGTGGCATCCCGGCTTCGAGTGCAAGATGGAGTTCCCCGGACGAGAAAACATCTGCCCCTGCACCCAGCCGGGCGAGCGCCCGCATCACGGCAAGGTTACCATTTGCTTTTGCAGCAAAGAGTACCTGTACGTGAGGGTACCTGCTCATGAAGGCTTTTTGATAACTCCGGAACTGCTCACAGACCCGGTCTTCGCTGGTCACATACAGCGGCGTCCCGTACTTCCGGGCGAGTGCTACGCAGTCAATCCCGTTGATATGGAGATGACTGTTCGTTATACTCAGGTGGTGAGGGAGTTTCACAGGTCAAGCCTCCTCATGCGTTCGATTGCCTCTTTTATTCTCATAACCGGTCGCGTTATCGCGAACCTCACATACCCTTCCCCGCTTGAGCCGAATCCTATGCCGGGTGTTGCCACAATACCGGCTTCATTCAGCAGTTTTGCAGAAAATGCCATACAGTCCTGTACCGGCAGCCAGACATAGAATGTTGCCTTGGGGGAGGGGACATCAAAACCCAGATCCCTCAGTCCGGCAATGAGCACATCCCGGCGCTCCTGGTAGATGGCGCATGCATTCCTGACACAGTCCTGTGGGCCGCTGAGTGCGGTTATCGCAGCATGCTGGACAGCATTGAAGACTCCTGAGTCCACGTTCGTCTTGACCCGTCCGAGCCCGGCAAGGATATCTGCATTGCCGACTGCCATGCCGATCCGCCAGCCGGTCATATTATATGTCTTTGAAAGCGAGTGCATCTCAATGCCGATTTCCCTTGCTCCATTTACCTCAAGAAATGAAGGGGCACGGTAATTGTCAAATGAGATCTCGGAGTACGCATTGTCCGAAACGACAACAATGTTGTGGTCATGGGCAAAGTCAACCACCTCACGATAGAAGCCGTCCGGGGCAATTGCAGCAGTGGGATTATTGGGATAGTTGATGAACATAAGCTTTGCAGATTTAACGACCTTTTTTGGGATATCGGAAAGAACCGGAATAAAGGCATTCTCTCTTGTGAGTGGCATCTCATGCACAACTCCTTCAGCAAAGAGAGTACCTGTCCAGTACACCGGATAGCCCGGGCTTGGTGCGAGAACGTAGTCACCCGGGTTTACAAACGCCTCAGCGATGTGGGCAATCCCATCTTTGGAACCCATGAGTGCGACAACCTCTTTTCCTGAATCGAGTGCGACACCAAACCGGTTTTTATACCAGTCTGACACCGCGCTCCGGAATGCAGGCATACCGGAATATGATGGATAGTGGTGGTTTTCCGGGTCCTTTGCTGCCTCGCAGAGAGACGCCACAATATGGTCAGGAGTAGGAAGATCCGGGTCTCCAACCCCAAGGTCGATGATATCAACACCTTTTTTTTGCTGTTCTGCTTTCATCTCGTCGATCCGGGCAAAAAGATACGGCGGGAGATTGCTCATGCGTGATGCGTACATAGGTAGTATCTTTTTAGTGTCCGGATTTATTGTAATTAACGCTCCCACAAAGTATCCACTCTTTAATAGCGGTGCGAATAATTACGCTTATTAATCAGGAATAAAAAATGAGCCCTATGGAGAAGAAGCAGGAAAATATCAGAATATTATGGTTCTTCAGTAAGTCCGAAAATATAAAAGAGCCTTCGGGAGGATGTATATGAGCATATCAAAGGAGATAATTGTGGTCTTCTCTACAGCACCCTCAGACCAATCAGAATCACTGGCAAGGATGCTTATTGATAAGAGGATAGTTGCCTGCGTCAATGTAGTTCCTGTTCATTCATACTACCGGTGGAAGGGTGAATTCTGTAGTGAACCCGAACACCTGCTCATTGCAAAGACCACAAAAGAAAAAGCCAAAGATGTTATTACGGCAATAAAAGCACACCATACCTATGACGTGCCGGAGATCATTGCACTTCCGGTTATTGATGGTCATCCGCCCTATCTGGAATGGGTACACCAGGAAATTCAAAGATGAACCTTAAGCACCACCGCGGCATCCAGGTCAGGAATGGTGATATCTCAGAAATTAACGATACAATCGTGATCGAGGACCGGTTCCAGATACTCTTTAATGACTTTCCGGTGACTGATATAATTGCCAGCCGCGACCAGCTCCTGGAGCTTGGTGCCGGTTTTGTCATAACCGAAGGACTGACCCGGTGCGTAGACAAGGTAAAACTTGATGGCGATCGCATCCTTGTGTATGCCGATTGCGGGTGTGATGGAGCAAAAACAAAAAAAGAACTTGGTTCTTCGGGGGGAATAAGTGTCCTGCAGGAACAAAAAAAAGTATCCTCAGATATCCGTATCACCATAGAAGACGTTTTTTCCTGTACCCGTGAGATTGAGACCGAAGTCTGGCGTAAAACCGGTGCCGTCCATTGTTCGGTACTTTTTTCTGAGGGGAAATGCGTGGTAAAAAGCAGTGATGTGGGGAGGCATAACACGGTTGACAAGGTGGTCGGGCATGCCATTCTGAACGAGATCGATCTCTCCCGGTGTATCATTGGCTGTACGGGAAGACAGCCTGCCGGCATGGTCAAAAAAGATGCAAACGCTGGTATACCGATAGTAATTTCCCGGGCTGCTTCGACTGATAAAGGAATTGCAATTGCCAATGCAGCTGGTATCACACTGGTATGTTTCTCCCGTGGGGACCGTTTTACAATCTACACGCATCCGGAACGAATACTGGGTGCAGAAAACCCCCTGTTTCGTTGAATGTGATGAAGCACAAAGTTATTGCCTGCGGCTGAAATACTTCTCTGTAGATAACTGCAGGAACTGGTAAATTTGTCAGATGAACCACCAACCTCTTTGGGATCGGCGCTCCTCGTGCTCGGATGCCCGCAGGTACCCGTGCAGACAAGCATCGCATTGTACCTGATCAACCGGCTTAAAAAATCCGGTTTCGTACCGGTAGTTGCCGGTAACAAAGCGGCAAATATGCTCCTGGTTATCGCGGACCCGGAACGGCACTACCTTGGAGAGGTCATGGATCTTGACCGGGCGGTAGCGATGATAACCGAACAAAAACGGGACTTTGATCGCTGTTTTGTTTTCATTCATAACGATGCCGGAATAAGCTATGCAGGTACCATGGGTGCAATCTCGAAGGCAAAACTTTTCGCACTCGTTTATGGAGAACATTACGAAGATCTGGTAAAACAGATTGATTTCCCCTGCACAATAATTGCAGCAAAAGCCATACACAATCCTCTGCCCCTCAAGAAGGCTATCGATGAGGTGACACCATGGGCTGTGTAGAATCGATGAACTACGAAATCCTTATGCGGCATGGATCGTTTAAGGAATGCAGGGAATATATCAGACAACATTTCAAAGAGTATATCGATGTCCAGCCGGGTTTCAAGATCTTTGATATCCACCTGATTGGTATACCTCCGATTGCGATAGGGCTCGAGGGGGACTTCATAATTTTCCCTTATACAAAACCCTGTCATGGAACATTCCTTCTCCGGGTAGAAGATACCGTCGAAGCAGCCCGTTTACGCGCAGCAAAGAAATAATCCGGTCAGTTAAAGTGTCCAGCAGATCCAGCAGTATGGAGTTATAAAGAAAAATATGATATAGTATTTAGGAAACGAGCCCCGAATCACTATATAACCTCAAGGATTTTTATGCCCGGTAAAGGAAAAGTACTCGTGATGGATGATGAGCAGATCGTCCTTGATGTGACACATGAAGTTCTGAAGTTTCTTAACTATGATGTTATATCTGCCACGGACGGTCTGGCAGCGATTGATCTCTATAAAAAAGAGAAATCCGCCGGCGCTCCTTTTGATATTGTCATCCTGGATCTCTCCGTTTCTCAGGGGATGGGTGGAAAAGAGACAATTGAGCAGCTCAGGAAATTTGATACTGGCGTAAAAGCCGTAGTATCCAGCGGATACACAGACGATCCCGTAGTTCAGGATTTTTTACACTACGGTTTTTGCGAAAGACTCACCAAACCTTACAAAATTGATGACCTTAAAAACCTTCTCGAGAAGTTGATGAAAAAATAGCAGGCAGAATGTGCCGGGCGTTTTTACCCTGCTCACTTAAGTCTCATTTGAATTATTGGCACGAATCTTTTCAATTGCCTCTTTGACCGCTCTTCGCACATAATCATCTTCATCGTCTTTTACCATTGTCAGTGGTTCAAGCGCCCTTTTGTCACCAATTTTACCGAGAGCATCAGCAGCACCCCAGCGGATATACCAGTCAGAATTTCTGAGTGATTCAATAAGGGAATCAACTGAAACACTGCTCCCCAGTTTTCCCAGTGCCCACAATGCAGGTACCTGAACATACGAATCCGACTCTTTCAATGCGGTTCCAAGGCACCTGGCAGCTCTCTTGTCACCAATTTTACCGAGAGCATCAGCAGCACTCCATCGGACATACCAGTCCTGATCGTTCACTGACTGGATGAGAGGTTCAATAGCCCGCGTGTCTTTAATTTCGCCAAGAGCCCATGCTGATCGTGTTCTCACCCACCAGTGATTGTCCTTAAGTGCGAGGATAAGCGATTCAACGGCCGGCTTTCCAATTATGGAAAGGGCAAGTGCGCTGTGCCACTGAACATCACTGTCTCCTTCACTAAGCAGGGAAACGAGCCGTGGGATTGCCGGTTCGCCTATTTCTGCGAGTATGCGGGTTGCATGCCAGCGGACATCAAGGTCCTTTTCATGCATTGCCCTGATGAGGTGTGGTATTGCTTCTTTGCCGATTTTACCTAATGCGAGTGCAGCCAGCCAGCGAACGTCCTGATCATGTTCCTTGAGCGCCTGGATCAGGGGTTTTACTGCCGGCTCGCCAATATCTCCCAGAGCCAGTGCTGCCCGCCAGCGGACACCAAGGTTATGATGCCGGATAGCCTTGATCAGACCGTCCATATCCATACCCCTGCCGTTCGTCGTATAAAAACTAAAAGCCTTCTTATCCAGACTTAAACTCTCATTATCCACGAAAATCCCTCTTTACTTCGCTGTATTATTAGATCTCGGGTCCTGAACATCCAGGTTACGTAATAAAGATCGTTCTGCCCGTTTCCCTTTAATGGTTCAATATTCTATGAAAAAATACGATCCCCCCCCTATATATAATGCTGATAAAAGAGGTTTCTCACTTTTGTGATTCCCGGGTAATAACAGGGTAAATTTTAAAAAAAATGAGGCGATCTGTGCAAAAGATACCGGCATACCAACATATTTACACCGGAAAAAAAGTATCAGAACATACGGGAAATCATCATGAAGGACGTATCTGTGCTGATCGGAGGGAAAGCGGGCGATGGGATTAACAGTGCCGGTGCACTGGTTGCCCAGCTGCTTAATCACATTGGTTACAGCGTTTATGTGTACTTTGATTATCCCTCCCTGATCCGGGGCGGGCATAACTTCGCGATTATACGGGGTTCAGAACAGAATATCGGGACATGCTGGAATAACCTGGATTTTGTCCTTGCGCTCAATAATGAGACACTGGAACGGCACCGGGACAAATGCCGTCCTGAAACAGCGATCATATTCAATGCAGATCTGGTGAAATCTGCAGGCCAGGGATCTGCGGGTCAGGGTATTCCGGTAAATGCAATTCTGACCGGTGAACATGCTCCTGCGATCATGGGAAACTCGGCAATAATCGGGGGATTTGCAAAAGCAGCAGGTATTGAATGGGATGTTGTCGTGGCAGTTATCAATGCCCATATCCCCAAAGGAGTTGACCTGAACCTGAAAGTGGCAAAGAAGGCATATGATCAGCTCGAGACAGTCCGCCCTCTTAGCAGAGTGCAAAAACCTCCCCGCCCGCTTCTCACCGGGAATGAAGCCATAGGTCTGGGTATGGTCAAAGGAGGGCTTGATGCCTATATTTCGTATCCCATGACTCCCTCGTCAAGCCTTCTCCATTTCCTCGCTGAACACAAAGAGAAGTTCGGTATTACGGTCGTGCACCCGGAGAACGAGATTGCAGTCATCCTCATGGCACTCGGTTTTGCCTATGCCGGTAAACGGTCGGCAGTGGGCACTTCAGGGGGAGGGTTCTGCCTGATGACCGAAGGACTCTCCCTTGCCGGGATGGCAGAACTGCCTCTCGTGCTGGTGGTATCACAGCGGACCGGGCCCTCGACCGGCCTTCCGACCTATACCGGCCAGTCTGATCTCCAGTTTATCAGATATGCCGGACAGGGAGAGTACCCGCGACTGGTTGTTGCCCCCGGGGATGTACAGGAATCGTTGTACTGGTCAGAAATCGCGATGAATATGGCATGGAAATTTCAGATTCCCGCCTTTATCCTTACCGATAAGACACTGTCTGAAGGGACATACAGTTCCAGCCCGGCTGATATTCCGGAACTTTTACGGGAAGAATCACCCGCCTGGCAGGGGACTGCTCCCTATCACCGGTATGCAGATGCGCCGTCCGGTATTTCACCGCTCGCGTTTCCGGGGATGAAAGATGCGGTGATCAAGGCGAATGGCTACATGCATGATGAGGCCGGTATCACGACTGAAGATGCTGCTCTTACGATACAGATGACCAAAAAACGGTTGCGCAAATGGGAAGGCCTCTCAGAGGAGATGCAGCGATATCCCGGTATCAATATATCAGGGAAGCCTGATGCTCCAGCTGCCCTGCTGTGCTGGGGGTCCACCAAGGGTGTGTGCAATGAAATTGCCTCACGTCTCGGACTAAAGGTGATCCAGCCGATAGTACTCCTGCCATTTCCCGCAATTCAGGTAAAAAAAGCGATGGGCGGGGTAAAAAGAGTGATTGCAGTTGAGGAGAACGCGACCGGGCAACTTGCAATGCTTGCAGAACAGCACGGGATCGTAGTGGATGACCGGATCCTGTGGTATGACGGGCGCCCGATCTCCCCGGAAGACCTGCTTGAAAAGGTACAGGAGGTAGTTGTATGACCGGACGCCAGCTCATAACGGATGCACAGAACACGTGGTGCCCGGGATGCGGGAATTTTTCCATTCAGCATACCCTGAAAAATGTTCTGTCTGAAATGGAAAAGGAGGGAAAATCGCTGGATAATGTGGTCCTGGTGTCAGGCATCGGCTGTCACGCGAAAATCGCTGATTACTTAAACATCAATACCTTTTACTCGATTCACGGGCGGACGATTCCGGTTGCGACCGGTATCAAACTGGGCAATCCTAATCTGACGGTAATCTGTTGTACCGGTGACGGGGACTCCTATGCCGAGGGGCTTGACCACCTGATCTTTGCTGCCAAGCGCAATATTGACATCACGGTCATTGTCCATAACAACCGGGTATACGGGCTCACTACCGGACAATATACTCCTACGTCTCCCCTTGGTTTTAAGGGAAAATCCACTCCATCGGGTACTGCGGAATACCCAATCAACCCCATCGAGCTGATGCTTGCCAGCGGGGCAACGTATGTTGCACGGGGATATTCAAAAAAGATGGATCTCCTAAAGAAACTGGTTACGGAGGGCATATCCCACAAGGGTTTTTCATTTATCGACGTGCTCCAGATCTGTGCCACGTTCTTTCCCGCAGCTGACTACTATTCTCCGCGGGTGTACGAACTCTCCGATCATGACCGGACAAATTTTGAATCCGCGTGCAGCAAGGCAAGGGAATGGGATTATAACAGCGATGCACGGATTGCACTCGGCACGTTCTTTACGCGGTCCCTTCCGACTTTTGATGAAAAAACGGGTATGCACGAGGGAAGAGCAACAGACAAAAAACAATCGCTCCGCGATGTATTTTTACAAAAAACATAACTTTTTTTTACTCAATACTCCCCCGGAAGCGTTGAAGAGAAACGGATAAACAGGAATATACTTTTTACCGTGCAACGAACGGATATCTGCAATGATGCATACATGCACATCGCGACAATATCCTGACAGGTGGCATACGTGACCGGGGAACAATCTCAGGCTGTGCGTTCTGCAACCATGCGGCTGCTGGTGATCCCGTTTGCACTCTGGTCGGCATGGATGCTTGAGCTCTTCTTACTCGCAGGGAGTGTACATATTTTTTTGCGTTCTGATCCCCCGGGCATCTTTGTGTATACCCTCATTGCATGTATCATCACCGGCCTGGTTGCACCGCTGGTCTGCATCCGGACAGCCTTTGTATCAGGTGCCGTCAACATGTTCCAGATCGGGTTCCGGTCATTCAGGAGAACACTGCTTTCCGGGGTCCTCACATGCTGTGGTATCTACGGGGCAGTCATCGTTTTCAACCCCTTCGGGACTGACCGCCTCGCATTCGCATACGCGTTTGTTCTCCTGCTGCCCACGGCAATTTCGTCAGTGATGATGTGCTGGGTTCTGGTGGGCACCCATGTACAGGCGGTTGTCCGCAGCGGGGGGGCAATAATATCCGTATCAGTGGGCATTGCGGTGACGACCCTGCTCTACAGCATCACTACATTTGCATACTTTTCACCTGTTTTGGATCAGGGTGTTTTTTTCTTTTCTGTTTCTATTGGTATCATTGCGGCAATTTTTTTCTTTGCCGTCCGGGATGTATATGCAACGTCCCTTGTAGTATGCGCAGGCAGTGTGTTTTGCGTGGCAGATCGCATCAACCCGTTATACCTGCAAAGCGCAGGGGTGTATGTCTGGATTAGTTCGGGACTTGCGGTGTGCACGTTAATCGGTATTCATTGGTATCTTGCACGGAATTTTGTAACTATTAAGATACCCGTGGATTGAGGTGTGTATCATTTTTTTAGATCTTCGCTGTTTTTAGTGGGTAACGCATGTATTGAAAGGATTGAAAAGATGGGTGTTGATGCCCCCATGCCCCAGAATACGATGAATCCCGCCACCCCCGTTCTCATCCGACCTGGGTTTTACCGGGGGTATCCTTAACGATGAGCCTT
>CAYWHL010000034.1:0-15697 GCA_964457995.1 uncultured Methanoregula sp.
CCCTTCCGGCGTAACGCTGGCAAGTGACCGCGGGCGTGCCGGTTCGGCAGGAGGAATCCTCAAACGCACACAAAATCTCAACGGCGGCTGGGAAGAACCCATGTTGATTGTCGGGGGAGACAATGTCCGTGTCACCGGCCTGCGGCTCCAGGGTGAGATGTATCCCCAGGATTACGGCAACAAGGGTGGTGAGACCTACGAGAGTGATTACCTGGTAGGCATCTATGCCCAGAACAGGAAGGGATTCGAAGTCGATAACTGCGAGCTCTACGGGTGGGCGTGGTCGACTATATCGTTACGGGCGAATTCCGCTGCACCCATCCCGTATATCCACCATAATTACATTCATCACAACCAGGCCCGTGGAGAGGGGTATGGTATAAACCTGTATAGCGGTAATGCCCTTATCGAAGCCAACCTGTTTGACTACAACCGCCACGATGTAACCGGTGCTGGGATGGCAGGGGAGCAGTATGAAGTCCGGTATAACCATGTTCTCGGGCATGGCAATGCAATCGGGGCATCGCACTTCGATGTCCATCAGGACGAGGAGACCGGGACCGGAGCTGCAGGAGCAAAATACCTGATCCACCACAACACGGTCGATACGGGTATTGTAGCCACCGTGCACATCCGGGCCCGCCCGACTATCGGGGTGTATGTTGACCACAACATCATCAATGCCCGTGCAACCGATACCGGTGTCCCAGGAGGACTGCCTATCTATCAGACCAACAGCAACCAGAACATGTTCGTTACGAAGAACTACTGGATGGGCAAATTATATCCGACCTCCAGCGGGATCGTCTGGTACCAGTGATACCTACCACTATTTTTTATATACAGGTCCGTAACACCCGTGCATGGATGTCTGTGACAAAGAGAGAGGACCCCCTGTTGCCGTACTATCACAGGCAACGACTTCCTTCCCCCTGGTAACGCCAGTTCTAAAATCAATTGTTCAGGAGTTTTTATTTTTGCCTGTGACTTTTACCAAAGACACTTCCTTGTATGAGTGTATCACCGTCGATCAACTACAATATTTTTTTTATAAAAAAATATGGGGTGAAAAACACAGGGGGGTATTTACATAACCAACAGGTTCAATCATCAAACCTGCGGGAGTTTGTGAATTTATATTACGTGCTATACAATCTCATAACCATGAGGTCATCGAATCTATTTTCCAAATCCCGAATAATCAGTCTGGTGATCGGACTCGTCCTGATTGCGATGGTGGTACCGGGTGTAGCATCTGCGCATTCTTCCTCGACATCCGCACGTTATATATCGAGTACAATACCTTCAACCATGAATTCCGGCCAGAGCTACCTGGTCTCGGTGACTATGAAAAATACCGGGAGCATGGCCTGGAATGAAGCGAGTATGATTCGTCTTGGCGGGGTCGGGGACGGGAGCGGGGATGCATATAAATTCGGACCTGCCCGCATATATATTCCGGCCGGAACCTCGGTCTCACCCGGGTCACAATATACATTCACCTTCACGATGACAGGACCCGCCACGGCAGGTCACTATCACCCCCGATACCGGATGGTGTGGGAGGGACACGAGTGGTTCGGATCACGGGCCTCAAAATCCATTGAGGTAGAAAGAGGAACTGTAAGCGTTTCCGCTGTCAATGCGCAGGTTGTATCGAGTACGATACCTTCATCCATGAATGCCGGCCAGAAATACCCGGTCTCGGTGACCATGAAAAATACCGGGAGCATGGCCTGGAATGAAGCGTATGATTCGTCTTGGCGGGGTCGGGGACGGGGCAGGAGATGCTCGTCAGTTCGGACCTTCCCGCATATATATTCCGGCCGGAACCAGTGTCTCGCCCGGGTCACAATATACATTCACCTTCACGATGACAGGACCCGCCGCGGCAGGTACTTATTCCCCCCAATACCGGATGGTGTGGGAGGGACACCAGTGGTTCGGGTCACGGACCTCTCAAAGCGTACGGGTCGTGAGTACAACCGGCTCAACCTCGACACCAGTTGTAGTAGGGAGCGGGGATTTCGGATATACAGCAAACCCGACGGGCAACCCCATTGGTGGCGGAGCCGGCTACTCAAGGATCATTGCCGGTACAGAAGCCGGCGTGAAGTATGTTGTATCCACAAAGGACCAGCTGGTCACGGCACTCAGGAGTGCAAAATCGGGCGAAACAGTGTTTGTTACAGGCAATGCCGTTATTGACATGACCGGAACACCGGGTGCCACCATCCCTTCCGGCGTAACGCTGGCAAGTGACCGCGGGCGTGCCGGTTCGGCAGGAGGACTCCTCAAACGCACACAAAATCTCAACGGCGGTTGGGAAGAACCTATGTTGATCGCTGGCGGGGACTATGTCCATGTCACCGGCCTGCGGCTCCAGGGCGAGATGTACCCGCAGGATTACGGCAACAAGGGTGGTGAGACCTACGAGAGTGATTACCTGGTAGGGATCTATGCCCAGAACAAGAAAGGGTTCGAAGTCGATAACTGCGAGCTGTACGGGTGGGCGTGGTCAACCATATCGTTACGGCAGAATTCCGCAGCACCCATCCCGTATATCCACCACAATTACATTCACCACAACCAGGCCCGTGGAGAGGGGTATGGTATAAACCTATATGGCGGTAATGCCCTTATCGAAGCCAACCTGTTCGACTACAACCGCCACGATGTAACCGGTGCTGGGATGTCAGGCGAGCAGTACGAAGCCCGGTATAACCATGTTCTCGGGCATGGCAATGCAATCGGGGCATCGCACTTCGATGTCCATCAGGACGAGGAGACCGGGACCGGAGCTGCAGGAGCAAAATACCTGATCCACCACAACACGGTCGATACAGGTATTGTAGCCACCGTGCACATCCGGGCACGACCGACCATCGGAGTGTATGTTAACCACAACATCATCAATGCCCGTGCGACCGATACCGGTGTTCCGGGAGGACTGCCCATCTACCAGACCAACAGCAACCAGAACATGTTCGTTACAAACAACTACTGGATGGGGAAATTATACGCGGGCAACAGCGGGATTGTCTGGTACCAGTGATACCCCGCTATTTTTTTTACAATTTCCGTTCCGTGACAGCATAAAAGAGGAGTCCGGACTCCTGAAATCTGCAGGTTTCCCCGATAATTATTCCCGGGTACCTGACATCTTCCGACCAGATTCCTAACAGGGAAAGACCGTTATATACCGGTCAGATAGTACGGGTCTTTAGACCTGCCCTTTTTTTCTGCGATTTGCCCTAAAGATTTCAGATTTCCTGCAATAACAAACAGGTAAATTTATAATGTGCGTTCAATAAATTCTGGCGCATGAAATCATTGATGGTAGTTGCCAAATCGCGGGCAATCCATCTCCTGATCGGATTCATCATAGTCTTGATGATACTGACTGGTGCTGTATCCGCAGTTCAGGAAAGCATACACGGTAGTGTACCTGATGCACAGTTCACTGCCAGTGTTATGGAGGGACAATCCCCACTGGCTGTGCAGTTTACCGACCAGTCCTTCTCAATCGGTAAGACCTCCTATCAATGGGACATCGACAATGACGGGATTGTGGATTATACCAAAAAGCACCCGTCTCACGTGTACCAGGAGGCAGGCATCTATAGCGTAAAACTTACGGTAACCAATGCGTTTGGGAGTGATACTGAAACAAGAACACATTACATCACGGTCTCCTCTTCTGCCCTCAAAGCCCCGCCAACACCCCTGGCAACCAGTTCTCCAAAAGGCGTGCCGACAGCACAATTCACCGCCAGTCCCACCAATGGCAAAGCCCCCCTGACCGTGCATTTCACTGATACGTCAGTTTCATCGGGTAAAACCTCGTACAAATGGGACATCGACAATGACGGGGATATAGATTACACTGTTCAAAATCCGTCCCACACGTACCTGACAGAAGGAACCTTCTCAGTAAAACTCACCGTGACCAATGCCAAAGGAAGTGACAGTGAACTCAAAGAGAACTATATCACAATTTTACCCCCTCAGCCATCAGAGGGATGTTTCGGTGCAGAAATCTGCAACCCGACCGGTGATCCCATTGGAGGCGGAGAAGGATACTCCCGTATCATCTCCGGAACGAGCGTGCCTTATGGTGTTTCCACAAAGGATGAGCTTATCGATACACTCGGGATTGCAATTCCTGGCGATGTAGTCTATGTTACTGAAGGAACCACCATTGACCTGACCGGGGAATTTCCGGTAGGAATTCCGGCTGGAGTCACACTGGCAGGTAACCGGGGAGAAGACGGGTCACCGGGAGCACTCATCAAAAAGACGGCCCACACTCCCGGTTTTATCGGAAGTCCCGATATAAACGGGTGGTACACCAGCAGTTGGGAAGAGCCCATGTTCTACATCATGGGCGATGATGTGCGGGTAACGGGACTGCAACTCGAAGGCGAGATGTACCCCCAGGATTACGGTAATAAAAAAAAGCAGACCTCCGAGAGTGAATATCTTGTAGGAATCTTTGCAAACGCCAAAACCGGGTTCGAGGTGGATAACAATGAGATCCGGGGATGGGCATGGTCAGGAATCTCAATGAAAGAATGTCCGGATGCGTATATCCACCACAACTTTATCCACAGTAACCAGGCACGGGGAGAAGGATACGGCAGCAACCTGTATGGAGGTAACGTTCTGTTTGAAGCAAACCTTTACGATTATAACCGCCATGCCATCACCGGTGCCGGTCTGGCCGGAGAAACATATGAGGCCCGTTACAACATTGTGCTGGGCAACGGTGACGCAATCGGCGGTCACCACTTCGATGTGCACCAGGACGAGGAGGGAGGACTCTTTGCGGGAGATACATACCGGATCCACCACAACACGTTCATGGATGGTATCGGAATCAACGGGGGGAAGCTGGCAAGTATTGGTATACGGCAACGCCCGGACACTGGTGCCTTCATAGACCACAACCTGTTTGAGGCATACAGCACGGAAACCGAGGACGGGAAACCCATCTGGGAACGTGACAGTGACGAGAACATGTTTGCCGCAAGCAACACGTGGATGGGCGTATTTTATCCGTCAAATGACGGCATCGTATGGTTCTTATAACCCCCCCATAATCCCGATTTTATTAATTACCTTCCTCAGGTTGGTGTAACCCGGGGATAGTCGTGAACACCTGTGGCATAAACAATACCTTTTTTAAACCATCACGCGTTCAGATCTCCTCCATCCGGTGTGAAGTGCTGGTCCCTGATAATCACCCGCGGTTACTACTCTGCCTGTCCCAGGTTCCCATGAAAGGCAGGAATCCCTCTTATTTTTAGTAAGCAGATGAAAAAATCTCCTCATTGATACAATCTGACCGCACCTGATCGGGTTCACCTGACCGTGCAACCAGAAAAGCAATCCTGAAATATGATGGAAACCCAAAATACCACAAAATGGAATTGAATTTAAAAAATCCGGTTCTTCTTGCCGGCCTTGTTATTGCAGGTATACTCGTTCTCAGTGTAGTATTTTCAGAAACCTTTGGAGCTGAACCCAACCCGACAGGTAATCCCATTGGTGGCGGACCTGGATATAGCAGGATCATCTCCCCGACAGATGCCAGTGTAAAATATATTGTATCCACAAAGGACCAGCTGCTCACTGCTCTGGCACGTGCCCAGCCCGGCGAGGTGATATTTGTACCGGGAGACGCAAACATCGACATGACCGGGACGTGGGGCACAGTAATCCCCGCCGGTGTAACACTTGCAGGCGACAGGGGACGCAATGGTTCGCCGGGGGGGCGTATTTTCCGGTATCGCATGTCACCACCCTCAGCGGACAATGGATATTCAAAAGAACCCATGCTGGTAATCGGGGGGGACAATGTCAGAATAACCGGCCTGCGGTTTGAAGGCGGGGACCGGATCCAGGACGAACTCCTCGAGAATAATGGTATTGACGTGAAATGCGCAATCAAGGCCAGTGAACGAAAAGAACTGGAGGTGGATAACTGCGAGTTCTGGTACTGGTCAGATTCAGCAGTGCATTTAGAAAATTCCAATAATTCAACCGCCTACGCGTACATCCACCATAACTATATGCATCATTGTCATGCAAGGGGGTACGGTTACGGCGTTGTCCTGTATGGAGGAAATGTCCTGGTTGAGGCAAACCTGTTCGATTATACCCGGCATGCCATAGCAGCAGCAGGATATCCGAATGAGGGATATGAAGCCCGGTATAACATCCATCTTGGTCACGGAAATGCAATCGGCGGTCACCATTTCGACGTCCATGCGTATCCTCCCGGGCAGAAAGAGACTGTTGATTCCATCGCCGGATATGAGTATAAAATACACCACAATACGTTTGAATCAACTGAACTCCCCTGCATCGGAATCCGTGCTCTTCCACAGAAAGGGGTCTGGATAGAACACAACATATTCAAAACAACGTATGATGAACCACCGGTATTCCAGCGCTATGCCGGAACGTTCGGGGGGATGTACATGACAAGAAATTATATCGGAAAGAATGGTGCGGAACCGGTACTTGTCCCCGATGAGGACATCTGGTACCTTCACCCACCGGTGTAACCCCCTCATTTCAGAACATGACCACGGTATGGGAGTGGCAGGGAATTTTTTAGAAAAAATATTATGGATACAAATGTAACTGGACATAAAAACGGATCGGAATGACAATATATATTCTCTATAGTGCGGATTATGAACTTTTTCTGGGGGGCAATTACTGCGATGAAAATGAAGTGCTGATTGACCCGACAAATGATTTGCTGGATGTGTGTGACAGGCTAAAGATTCCCCTCACACTATTTGCTGATATTTTTTCAATCATGCGGTATAAGGAGCACAATATATTCAGTTTTCCGGACGCTGCTGAAAAGCAGTTGAAAGATACAATACGAAGGGGCCATGATGTCCAGTCGCATGTCCACCCCCACTGGAAGTACACGCGGATAGACGGGAACCGCTATACCGTTAATGCAGATTATTTTTTATTGGGAAAACTGGATACCGATAATACGGTATTATATAAAAAAATTCTTGATTACCTGATAACATCCAGGAATTACTTACACGAATTATTACGGCAGGTCAATACCAGTTACCAGTGTATTGCTTTCCGATCCGGGGGCTATGGACTGCAACCCAATGCATCTATGGTTATCAAAGCATTAACCGAAGCCGGGTTTATTATCGATTCAAGTATTGTCCCTGATCTTGTTATCAGGAATAATGTCAACGAAATTGACTTTTCCATTGTTCCGAAAATGGCCAATTATTATCTGGATGACGGTATAAGCAGGCCGTCAAAGGAGGGTCACGGGATTTTTGAGATTCCAATTGCATCATGTACCTTCAGCGTAGGGGAAAATTTACTTGCTCAGATCTCTATATTATCTCGCTATGTACGCAAATGTTCGGGGAGATCTTCTGGTTCCCCGGGGAGGGAAAAAGGATACCCGATCCAGCAGAATGAAAACCAGCAGGCCAAAAAGGAGCCTGAACACTCGAAATATTACAATTTCATACGGGAATTCTATTATGACCGCTTTTTTCATCTTGACTGCTCTACCAATGATGAAAAAATGGTTCAGTGCACGAAAAAATACCTGAAGCAGTTTGATGGTGTGCACAACAATATTTTCTTTAGCTGTAACATGCACCCAAAAGAGATGACAAAAGAACATTTTACTGCCCTGGAAAAATATCATACCGCCTTAAAAACGTGCTACAGGGGAAATATTTTAGCAATAAGTTATCAGCAGGCTGCAGAAATGATAACAAAAAAGGGCTTTTTACCATGACCAGTCCGAACCGGGAGTGAAGAATTCGTGCGGGAAAAAATACTTGAATTGAAGAACAGCATTTTAAGCGATACATTGGCAAAAGGAATTTTTATTATCGCCAGCGGAACGGTAATCGCCCAGGTAATTGGCATTATAACGACCCCGATTATAACCAGATTGTATACACCTTCTGATTTTGGTACTCTGGGACTATTTACCGCAACATTATCGATACTTGCATTAGCAGGAGGTTTCCGGTATGAACTTGCACTTCCTTTGCCAAAAGATGATGAGGATGCCGCCAATCTCTTTATTTTTTTCCTGCTTGTGTTATCTGTCACGTCGCTTTGTTTTCTCATAATCATGTATTTGTTGGGCGATCTTATTCTGTCATTTTTACATATTGACACGTTGAAAGCGTATGTTTTTTTATTGATAATCGGTTTTTTCGGTGCATCGTTCTACGGGGCCTTAACGTTCTGGGTTACCCGTCGCAGGGACTATACACGTATTACTCATACAAGAATTTACCAGAGTTCAGGAGGGTCAGTCAGCAAAATACTGTTAGGGTTGTTCGCCGTGGGTCCGGTTGGTCTTATCATCGGGTACCTTTTATCGCAGATACTGGGTATAGGAACATTAGTACGATACATGTGGAAAAATGATCGGACCTTCTTTGGTGCCATTTCCTGTTCACGTATGGTGAAAAATGCCAGACGGTATATCCAGTTTCCTCTCTTCTCATTCCCGGCGGGAATAATCAATTCCCTTGCACTCCAGTTGCCCATCTTTTTGCTTTCGGCGATTTATGGATTGAATGTAATGGGGATGTATGCATTTGCCTATGAACTGTTAATATTACCGAGTTCTCTCATTTCTACATCAATGCTGCAGGTGTATTATGCAGAAGTATCAAACATGATGCGGGAAAACTCCAAAGAAATAAAAAATCTTTACATTGCCACTACAAGGAAATTATTCCTTTTAGGGATCCCCCTTATCATTGTTCCCTGTCTGCTTGCTCCATTTTTCTTTCCGCTGATCTTTGGAGAACTGTGGAGAGATGCCGGGCTGTATTGTCTTCCCCTTGCAATCCTGGCACTTTCAAATTTTATCGTATCCCCAACTTCAATGCTGAGCGGCTATGGGTTTAACCACTGGACATTAATCTGGGATACTTCAAGAACAATACTCGTCTTTGTCAGTTTTTCTGTAATTCAGGTTCTTTCTTTACCGGTAATGATCGCATTGTTTATCTACTCCAGTGTAATGGCGCTCATGTATGGTGTCAATTATCTGATGAATATACGGGCCATCAGTCTGTACCTCCAGAGACGATCGTAACAGCAAAATCCAGACTCCACATCAACAGAAATAGCATAACCACCTTATATTGGCAGGGAATGCCTGAAAGCCTGCCCGAATTTTTTTTATCAGACCGGTTCTTAAAAGTTCCTTTCTTATGTATGGAATCATGGAACATGTGATAATTAAGGAGGTGATTCGTACCTGATCCCCGCTCATCTTGCCTGTGCTTCAATAAAAAAGAGAGGCCTGATACCGGTCAGATTCCAATCCGTTTCCTGCCTGCGCTGATTATTTCATCTATGATATCAACACAATTGATAAGAAATGGTTTAAGATCCCGGATATCGAATAAAGCAATATTGGTTGTGTCGCCTCCAAACAGGTTATTATAAAAAATACCTGCATACCCTTTTCTTGATATCAGATTCGAAATTTCATGTTGTAAACATACAAGATGAATGTCTTTTGTTTTCTCCTGCCTGTACGACGGCACTTCTCCGCCGATCGCATCAATATACTGTGTATAGGGTATGTTAACGCCGGATAAATATCCTACCCGGTGCCACATCATGGCACGGAGGTTTATTTCCATAAGTTTATATTTCCCGTCCCGGGCATCATACTTGAATTCCGGCTCTGCAATACCCAAAAGATCCATCCCGTTGAGCAGGGTTCTTCCCTGGTTAAGAACCTCGACGGGTGCCTGGTTTGATGCGCTGGAAAAAATGCCAAAGTCATCCGGGTACTGCGATAATTTTTTGCCGGTCCACTCATTCAGAATCCGGCCTTCCCTGTTCCGGTATCCGACATACGCATAAATATTCGAACCTTCCCCCGGGATAATTTCCGAAGCGATAAATGACACCCCGCTGAGAATAAAATTTTTAATAGTATCCTTATGGGTACTAAGATCCAGTTCATCGTGCAGGTGAAGATTCCTGAATATGTTAATTTTTTCGTCCAGCCTTGTTGTGGGTTTTATCAGGACCGGGTAGGTAATTTCTGAAATAGCGTCAATATCTTCAACAGTCCGTATTTCAATTGTTTTTGGTCGCGGGACACCAAGGGTATCACAAAAGGTGTACTGGGTATATTTATCGAGAGAGGCAGGAAAATTGTTTTTATTGAAGGGGATATAACAGAAGTCTGAAATCTGATCATGTATCGCATAAAGATTCTCCAACTGGAGATCGTCTGTGGGAAACAGCACAATGAACGGATATTCAGCGGATAAGGTATGCAGTTCTTTGAGTAATGATTCGGGAGACGGGTCAATCAACACAAATTTTTTAATTTTATTACTGTACGAGCCCGGCTCCCTGAATGTAGAAAATAAAACTATATCAGTGAGCCCATTTTCATATAATTCCTGCATTATCGAGTAGCCATTTACATAGCCCCCGAGAATTAATGCACAACTATGATCCTTCATACTATCTCTTGATGATTTTTAAAAAATCCATCATTCCTTGTCAGAGTAGTCTTTTGAAAAATTCTCTTAAAAGTAATCTCTGCCTTATCTCTTTTATAGATATGTCATACTGCAGCACCAGTGTTCCCGCTCCATGATATCCTTACATCATGGAAACCGGTATAACCGCTTCGGGACATGGATCTCATATCGTGCCCCTTTACCGGGTTCACCGGTTTCCTTTATGCTGAGTTGGGTAATGGCCAGGATTTCACGGGCCATGAACAAGCCATACCCGATATTTTTTCCAAAACCCCTCTCAAATATCTTCTCTTTCTCATCAAAGGGTATGCCGATACCGTTGTCTTCGAACAGTATATCCAGCCCGTCCTCCGATTCACAATAGGAAACCGTGACTTTTGTTACATGTTCTGCATACCGCAGGGTGTTGTCAATCAGGTTAAAAAATACTTTTTTCAGCCACGGATCAGCAAAAATCTCGAGATCCTGGGAGAAAAGATCCAACTTCACTCCTTTAAGATCCACGTTTTGTAAGGATTGCTGCAGGGTAGCGATGACATTCTGCCAGTCGGCCTTCTCCAGGCCCATATTTTTGTAATCGCCGGTAAATTCGATCTGGTGTTTAATTGCAACTGCCGCTTCTTCCGCTTTTTTCAGATATCCACTATAGACGGGATCTGGTATTTTTTCCTCTAAAAGAGAGATGATTCCATAGATGACCGTCAGTCTGTTGAGTATATCATGACGGGCAATACTGCTGACCAGGTTCAGTTTGGTGTTAATCTGCTGGAGGGCATATTCTCCCTGGCGTCGTTGGGTAATATCCATTCCCACAACAAGAAATTCATCGAGACTTCCTTTCGCGTCAAAAATAGCCTTTATAGTCCATGCAATCCACACCTTGTCTCCATTCTTCCGGATGCATTCAACTTCATTAAATGTCATGGAGTCCGTAGTTTTCAGAAACGTCCGGATCACGTCGGATGCGTTTTTACCCGGGTCATCCGGGAAAGGAATCAGGGTACCCATAATATTTTTCCCCAGTATCTCACCTTCAGAAAATCCAAAAAAGTTCACCGCAAATTCATTGAAAAAGGTAATAACACCTGACTCGTTGATCCTGATAATAATACTGTTTGCGTATTCCACAAGCTCACGGTACTTCTTCTCACTCTGTTCAAGAGCAATACTGGATTTCTGACGCTCGTTTATTTCTTTTACCAGCTGCTCATTGGTAGCTTTCAGCTCATGGGTCCGCTGCTCAACAAGCTGCTCAAGGTGCTGCTGGTATTTTTTGAGTTCGGTGATATCTTCAAGAATGATCGCAAGTCCCTGACCTCCCCGATCAAAAACAAGGGGGATGAGTTTTATCCTGAAAAAGTATGCCTGATTATTGATCTCAAAGCGGTCTATTTTGCTCTGTTCAGTCCCCCGTGCTGCTTCCTGTATAAGAGCCATATTACTCTCTGATACATACGGCATAAAAGGAGAACGGGTGAGTGGTACTCCGGTAAGCGCTTCTTTTGAGAAACCAAATACTCTGGTGAATGGTTCATTTACCTGGTTGATGACAAGATTTTGGTCCAGTACAAGAAGGAGATCAGAAGAGAGGTTCAGCATTTGCGAGAAAGGGATACGCTGGGAGAGCGTGAAGACCTTCGCACGGCCGAATGTCCTCATTTCGGCCTGGCCGGAAATCAGGAGCGTATTGAGATATTTTGCCGTAGAGGTCCTGTTCAACGGTAATTTTTTTGCAATATCTTCTATAGTTGATCCTTTGGGATTATTCATTAATATTGTACGAATACGGGTTATTTCATCTGCCTGATCTTCCATAGATACTCTTTCCAATCGTTTTTACATGATCATTTAATATTATACACTAGTGTTTGTCGTTATCCATTATTTTTATATATTGTATTAATGCAAAGCGTTGAAAATCATAAGTTTAACCTGCAAGTTCTGTGATCGAACTTAAACGATCGTGTCAATATAAGATATGTGAAACGAAAGAGAGGAATCATGACCGATAATCCGTGCGACAGTTGCCGGGAAGATTGTGTTGGTGGCATAATCTATGGTAACTGCCAGAAATTCCTCAGCTGGCGCAAAGTCCGGTCCTGGTATTCAATCCATCATACGGACGTTTTCCTTAATGCCGGACTCCCGTCAAAATCGGCGTGTTAAAGTCCATGGTACTAATGGGTGTGTATGCCTGAGCCGGATCTGGTAATCAGTAATAGTTCACAACCCGCAAAAACGGGAAAGTGAGATTTTTTCATACCATTTTTCCCATCCGAATAGCAGAGGGAACCGTGCCTGTCCCCTCCTTTATGTTACCCATACCTCCGCGGGTGAATGTACTTTGGATTCTTGCAATGCGGAGATGGTACACCTTCGCAAGATCAAAGCTAAAGAACCTGATTTGCAGATTTTTTATTCGGACAGGATAAAAAAAGAGGACCCCTTACCACCCGATATTCCTTTCCTGCTCCATATCAAAAAGCATGGCAAAGAGCACAAACATCGAACCCATCAAAAAGAGCAGGATCGTAAGAGTTGCCCGGATAAACAATGTCTCATCCCAGACCAGTTTGATATAGATGGAATATACCCCTAAAATCAAGCTTATCAGGATGCTTGTCGCCCCGAACAGGTAAAAGAACACGAGCGGATGAAAATTCAGGACGACATACTTCTCTTTTAAGCGCCAGAGGAAATCCTTGAAAAGGAGCCGGGAGAGCCTGAAGATATAGGTGCGGTATTTGATGCCGGATACCTCGCCGATATTATACCTCGCCTGGTGATTGATATTCATTGCTTTAAAACCGAAAGCATTTAATTTAACCAGAAGGTCGTTGCAGTAACCATACCGTGGATAGATTGTAGTTAGATCGAGACGTTCAAGTGCTCTCCGGGAAATCGCCGTGTAACCATTCTGGGGGTCCATCAGCTGCCAGTACCCGGATGCGATCTTGGTGAGCAGAGTAAGGAGAGCGTTTCCAAAAAATCTCACCCCTGGCATCCCTTTTCTGTATTCAGAGGCCTGGAGCCGGTTTCCCACCGCATAATCGGCCTGCCTTTTGATGATCGGATCGAGAAACGCCGGCAGAAATGCAGGATCCATCTGGTTATCCCCGGCCATCACAACCGCAATATCCATACCCTCTTTCAAGGCTTCCTTATATCCGGACGCGATCGATGCTCCTACACCCTGATTTTGTTCATGCCGGATATGCATAATCCTCGCATCTTTTTCCGCAAATTCACGGATGATCTCCGGTGTGCTGTCAGTGGATGCATCATCAACTGCGTAAATCCTGAAGATATAGTCCGGGACCGAATTCAGTGTTGGTCCAATAAGTTTTTCTTCATTGTATGCAGGGATTACGACACAGATATTATTTTCACGATACTGCTCCTCGGTCTTTTGCCTCAGGGCAGCCTCGTGAATCATCTTTCGTAATTTAGCAAACTGGAACCGGGGGTTTTCACTCTTCTGCAGATAAAAAGTTGCACCGGAGTTTAAGGCTTCAATCGCGATCTCTTCCCCGCCTTTACCGGTAAAAATGATGAAAGGTGTCTCGATACCCTGAAATTTCAGTGTTTTTAACAATTGGATGCCGTTAATTTCCGGCATAAGATAATCGGAAACAATCACATTGTAGATCTTGTTATTCAGTTTCCGTAATGCCTCTTTAACCGAGGAGCAGACATCGATATTGAGTTCCAGGTCACGCTCAAGAAAAAGCCTGGTCAGCTCAAGCACATCAGGATCGTCTTCAACAAGTAATACTGAAATCATGGATATTCCCCGGTATACTATAATGTATCAGAAATTTAGGTGATTAATTAATTATAACCTTTCTATAATTTACAGGTGACGATCTAAAAAAGGGTCTTATCAGGCTCAAATACTATGGCAGAACCTGTTTTTCATCGTAATAAGCCAATAAAACAGTAATTCCCCTGAGATCATCAGACTGCTGATGTACCAGACGCCGGCTCTTGTCATCTCCAGGGAAGAACGACATACGGGAGGGATAGTTTTCCGGTATTTTTTTTTGCACCATCCAGCCAGGATCACGGATATTTTTATTTACTATTCTTAAAAATTATCTTTTGTCCCGTCAGCGCTGATGATCCCTGTTACCCTGCCAATACGACCATCCTTCAGCCGGACTTTGATGCCATGGGGATGGAAGAGGGAATGTGTCAGGATTTCCTGCACTACACCCCGTGTTGTTTTCCCGCTGCGCTGATCACCCTTCTGAATAATATCCACCGTGGAACCGGGTTGAACGGATGAGCGGTACCTGCCGTTGTGTGTCGTGTCCATGATTACGGGTAAAATATAATCCCTGTTTTATGCCAAAAAAAAGCCAACCGGCTCATGTTCACACGTTTATTTCCGTCATTCAATGGATTTTTCCGGGACGGCAGGTAAATAGTATATCCCAAGACTTCGTTCAAGTTCTCCCTCCATCACACTCCAGCCATGATTCGCGCCTGTCATCACCACGGTTACCCGGGTGCGATACTCACTGAATCCATTATCAAAAATTTTCCAGCTGTTGTTCCCAGTAAGGACCGACGTGATATTCACCGAAGCGTCCGGTAGCGCCTCAAAATCGGCATACAGAGAAGTTTGGTACTGATAACACCGGGCGGTTCCCTGTACAGGAGAACTGCCAATTGGGCAGGAAACCTGCCGGAGGCCCTGAACCGGGTGAAACATGGCACTGTTGTTTACCGGATCCCGGGTATCAATCATGTTCTCTGCGGGTATTTGTGATGACAGCGTGACAGTAAATGGCATATCCTGACGGGTATTTCCGGAGGGAGGGATCTCCGGTGCGGTAATTTTGACCAGTGTTGCTTTCCCGGTGTCATACAGGGTTACGGTCCAGTCACCGGGAAGACCGGTAATATCCTTATCGCTGAATCGTGCTACCACAGGGGAATTACCGGAAGGATCGGCCGGTACCGGGATAAAGAACGTAACATTGGAGAGCGTGGAACTGGTCGTGATGGTACAGCTGTAGGTGTAGGTACTGGATAGTGAATCACGGTACGCCTTTTCTACAAATCCGTTGTAGGAAACTACTGATGCGAAAATCAAAAATATCATCATAAAAAGGCAAAGAGTGTTTTTGATAATAGTATCC
>CAYWHL010000035.1:0-15422 GCA_964457995.1 uncultured Methanoregula sp.
TGGTATCGTCGAACTCGATGTTATATTTTGTCCGGGTAGGCAAAGATATGGAGGGGACCTCCCCTGCCTTCATCTGGTCATACCAGGAGGTTGCGATCCTGAGCAGCGCTGCCATCGACTTCTTTTCCAGCTCTTCTTTAGACATCGAGATCCACCACCATTTTTTTATTATCTTCAATACCCCGGATTTCGAGTAGTCCCCCACCCTTTCCGGTATATGAGACCTGCCATGCTGTCTGTGGGGGGATAATAGCTTTCCAGACTTTCGTAAACTGACCATCCAGTTCACTCACAAAGTCTGCTTTGGGAAATGCATCCGTTGCATTATCATGGGAGATATCGTATACGGCAATCTCACCTTCATGCGTTGTATAGTTGCTCAGCTCGATAGTTACCTTTCCATCACGGGTCCATTTCTTGGCAATCAGCTTGCGCATAAGCTTGCCCTCAATGGGTGATGTATCTACGACTGGTTTTTCTACAATTTCACTCACTTTTACTGCAATCTCCGGAATAATTGCGCACACAGCACGAGCCCGGTCTTCCGCAACCTTGTTTTTGTCCCTCCGGGACACAAAGAGTTTCAGATCGCGTCCAAGATCCTGTAGTGCGAGCACGATCTCCTTTTCAATCTCCGGAATGCTCGCAATCGCATCTTTGCTCTCGCTGGTGAAAGGGACATTGGTGGATGCGACGTGGACCAGGATAAGAATCGGGCCCATGGGAAGGGCTTGCTGGGAGATATTATAGGATTTCCAGTTAACATTCGAGATACAGGAGGTAATTGCACAGGCACCCTGTTGGTACATAAGCGGAACACGATTGGCAAACCTGAGAATGATGGCATTTCCTTCCACCGGAAGTTTCCCGCCATAGCCGATCGCCGCTTCGACCATAAAAGGGTGACCGGAGAAAACAGAACTTGGGCGTGTGCGTGCCGCGACAAAGTCCATCTGGAACTCTTTATCAAGCCCCCGCCTGATTAATTCTTCACCAATTGGAGACAGGCATTGGGTGGTGGGAGGTGCCGGAACGGAAACTGCCTGCATTGCTGCAAGAAGTGCCTTTAGCTGAACGGCAGTGAGTCCCTTCACTTTAACTGTACTCGTGAGTCCGGCTTGTTCGCATATTTCCTGTGAAATCTTTTTTCCTACCCGGCTGAAAGATTCAACGAGGAAATCTGCAAGTTTCGCGTTACTTGCTTCTGCCATCCGCTTGAGCTGTCCGAACTCGATACCGTGAGGGTGCGGCTGGATTGCAACCGGGCAGGTAATAACCTCATGGCTTACCCGGTCGAACGTGAATGTCTCGTCATCTAGTTCCACACGGAATCTCGCATGGGGATTCACAATTGACGTATACTTAAGATATTCGAGCAGCTTCTTTTTGGCTGACATTGTACTCTTGAATTCAATTTGTACACGGGTCCCGTGGATTCGATCCCATTCAAATGGTTGCTCTGAAACAATATCAGGTTCATTTGTCTCGATCTTAATCTGGATCTCACATTTGTATGCAGATTCCTTTGGTCCCGTGCGGGAGATAACAACCGTCGGGACGCCACTGGTAAGCTGCGCATAGAGCACTGCTGCCGATATCCCGATACCCTGCTGCCCGCGTGATTGCCGTATCTGATGAAACCGTGAGCCGTAGAGGAGTTTCCCAAAGACAAACGGGACCTGAGCGGGAACGATACCAGGACCGTTATCCTCAACGATTATCCTGAAAATATCATTTGATATTTTTTTGATGCTTATGAAAATATCCGGGAGTACTTGTGCCTCTTCGCAGGCATCCAGGGCGTTGTCCACGGCTTCCTTGATGGTAGTGATTACACCGCGGGTGGGAGAATCAAAACCGAGAAGGTGTTTATTTTTCTCAAAGAATTCTGCGACACTGATACTACGCTGCTGCTTGGCAAGCTCATCAGCGAGCACCATGAGATGCCACCTCGGCAACGGCTGATTGGGGGTCCATTGTTTTTTGCTCGCCGCTATGCAGATTCTTGAGCGTCACTGTCCCTGATTCTGCTTCGCGCAGACCAATTACAACAGCAAAATCTGCTGACTTTGACGCATGGGCAAGCTGGGCACCCAGTCCCCGATCCATCAGATCCATCTCAGACCGGATACCGGCTTTGCGAAAAATACGTGCAACCTCAAGTGCATGGTTGCGGCCCTCGTTCGTGCAGACGACCGCAACAACACTATCTTTTTTACCCGGTATTTCACCGAGGGCAACCATAACACGGTCAAAACCGATGGCAAATCCGCAGGATGCTACATCATCACCACCAAAAAGATGGGCGAGCCGGTATGCACCTCCCCCTAAGATCTGGTTCTCTGCACCAAGATTCTGTGCAAATCCTTCAAAGACCATTCCAGTATAGTAATCCAATCCACGCGCGATTCCAAAATTCAGAGAATAGTTCACATCTGCTGCATCAAGAGTCTCTATAGTCTGGTAAATACGATCTTTTTCAGGAATAGTACCTGCAATATCGAAAGCTTCTCCAAGATCTCGACATTCTACCAGTGCAATGAGGGATTTGTCAAGATCAGGTGTGTCTAAGGATTCAAGAGTACCTTTCAGCCCGTCAAAATCCTTCTTGTCCAGGTGGGCCATCACCTTGCGTTGTTCCTGGGGCTCCAGATCCTTGAGCAGGTTCTTCATGAACGAGAGGTGCCCGACTTTCAAATCGCAGGTGACTCCTGAAGAATCGAGCATATCAGCTGCAAGCATAATCACTTCTGCATCGGCACGCGCTGTATCAGCACCGATGAGCTCCACCCCGAACTGCCAGAACTGACGGTATCGCCCTTTCTGGGGACGTTCATAACGGAAACAGTCAGCAAAGTAACACCAGCGTAAAGGTTTTGGTGCGACTTTTGCTTCATTGATATACATCCGTATCACAGATGCAGTGATCTCAGGACGCAGGGCAAGCTTGCGCCCCCCCTTATCAAGAAAGACATACATCTCCTCGATAATTCCTTCTCCCGAACGCATTGTAAAGAGCTCAAGATCCTCAAATTCCGGAGTGCTGACCTCCCGGTAGCCCCAGCGGCGCGCCACCTCCCGCATGCGCCACTCGATCATACGCCGCGCTTCCATCTCATCTGGCAAAAAATCCCGTGTCCCTCTTGGTTTTTGAAGCATTGGAACAATCCCTATTCTGTACTGTTTGTGTTTGGTTATTTTTTATTCGCCCTGTGGACAGGCACACTCCCAAAAAAACGCTGGAGCGTGCCTTCACTTCCCCACACATTCTCCCGTTCGATCCTGCCCTGTAAATATAATGCACCAAGGATCAGACCAAGTCCAAGCAGTTCCAGCAAATACATTGTAAAGAAGACACCCAGCGTTGCAAGGGCACCATAGACCACTCCCCAATATGCTGCTTTCCGGTAGCCCGATAGCCCTGTTCGGAAAAAGATCCGCGCATCACGAAGCCAGAGAAAAACAGTGACTACAGCACCAAGTAGTGCAATATATGTGAGGTACGACATTCCTATGAACTTACTTATTATACGCTGTCACATATCTGTATTATTGCATTATGCACCCAAATCCGTCATTAAAAGAAGTACTGACACGCTACAGGAATGGCGAGATTTCCCTGGACTCTGCCGCAGAAGAAATTGAGGGCTTGCGTATGGACCATATCGGGGATTTTGCCTGCATAGATGTCGGAAGATCGATTCGGTGTGGTATGCCTGAAGTGGTGCTCGCTGAGGGAAAAGAGTCCGGCCATCTTACCCAGATTGCTATACGGCATGCAGAAGTAGCAGGGCGTTGTATAGTCACGCGCGTTAAGCCGGAACAGGTAATACTTATAAAAAAATCTGCAGAAAATAAGGGTATTAACGTCCATTACCATGAGGCAGGTCATGTGCTTGTTTTATCAAAAGGAGCTGAACCAAAACGTACGGGAGGGATTGTAGCGGTAATCACAGCAGGTACTTCTGATATCAAAGTGGCAGAAGAAGCAAAGGTCATCGCCGAGGAGATGGGATGTGAGGTGCGGACAGCATATGATGTCGGGGCGGCTGGAATACACCGGCTCTTCCCGGCACTCAAACCATTGCTCAGTGCTCATGTCTTTATTGTCTGTGCAGGACGGGAAGGAACCCTCCCCGCTATTGTCGCTGGTCTTGTTGATAAACCTGTTATCGGTGTCCCGGTCAGCACCGGGTATGGATACATGGGTGAAGGGAAGGCGGCGCTTGCCAGTATGCTCCAATCCTGCTCCGTAATTGCCGTTGTTAATATCGATGCCGGTTTCACTGCCGGTGCTTTTGCCGCGCGTATCGCGAACACGGGAGAAAAACCATGAAACGCGGATTTTACATTGGGAGATTTCAGCCTTACCATAACGGGCATCAGTCGGTTCTTGAACATATTGCCCATGAGGTTGACGAGATTGTTATAGGTATAGGGAGCGCCCAGCTCTCGCATTTGGTCGATAATCCGTTTACTGCTGGTGAACGCGTCCTGATGATCACTCGCGCGCTCGCATCGCTTGGGTGTCCATTCTATGTCCTCCCCATTGAAGATATAAAACGCAATGCACTCTGGGTTGCCCATGTCCAATCAATGACACCCCCTTTTGATCTCTGCTACTCTTCAAATCCACTTGTGGTACAGCTTTTCAAAGAAGCAGGTATCAAAGTACTATCTCCTGCAATGTACGAACGTGAAACCCTGAGTGGTACCGAGATCCGGCGGCGTATGCTTAACGGAGAACTATGGAAAAAACTTGTGCCACCCAAGGTAGTTCAGGTACTTAAAGAGATCGATGGTGTAGAAAGGCTTCGTCAGATTTCCCGACAAGATTAGTAACAATAAACTAAGATACGAGGCATTCTCTTCAGCAAAACGATCATGGTGAGACCCATGTATAAATTCATCAAAAATATCCTGAAACGAAAAGATCGCGATAAATTTATTCTTTCATTTGATACTATCCCGGCTTGGCTGGATAACCATGAGAAAATATTTAGGACCTCACTTGAAACTGAAACGGATATCCCTGTGCAGAAAATCAGAAATGCAACAGCACAATTGCAGCATATTGTAAACGGAATAGCTGATGCTGAACATGATCCGGCAATCCACCCAAAACTTAAAACCATCGCAAAAAATTCACTTCCCTTGTTTGTAAAAGCGATGAATGCATCACTCTCCAGGGAATTCCCGGAAGATATTGAAGGCTTTTATGCTGCCGCTGTAGAAAGTGTGAAAGGCTGTCTTAATAGTACCCGTGGGCAAGGCCGATACCTGCAGGTGGTTTTTCCCGATGAAATGAAAGCGGTTAAGACCGGGATCGATTCAATCGGGCGCGAGGTCAATGTAATAACAACATCACTGACAACGTACAGGAAACAGAAAACTCTGATAAACGCAATACAATCTCTTCACAACGCCCTTCAGGATATCAGAATTGATTATGAAAAATCTCTTGAAAAAGGCCGACGGATATCCACCCGCATCACTGAAATAACCGATCGGGTTGCGTACATTGAAAAAGAATTGACGGATTTCTTGTCAGATGCCAGGATGAAAGAAGTCAACGAAAAAAAATCTGCATTGGTTGAGATGGAAAAGAAACGGGATGACAGGACCCATAGCTACACTGCTCTTTCAATGACCGCTTCCCACGTTTTCCGGAAAGCTGAAAAAATTGCCACAAAAAAGCAGCAAAATACAGAGATTTCTACACTCAGACATACAATAAGTCTGTTATCGGATCACACACCACCTGATAAAAATGATCTTTCCTCTGCACTAACCATTGCCTGTCCGATTGTTCAAAGAATGGTCGCTGATGGTGAAATCGCATTAAAAAATAAAGAAGAGCGCGCAATTTTTTCCGATACCGGGAGGTTCTGTACCGATATGTTCACTCTCTGTATGGATATCAGAACGCAGGAGTTGGCATGCAAGAGCGTGCAAGACTCGCTTTTATCAGACCCCCTTCTGGTAAGGATGGCCTCACTTGAACGGGAAAAAAAGCAACTGGAATACATGCTGGAAAAAGAAATACATACACAAAAAGATCTTGAAGAGTGGAAAGAGAAAATCAAGGAAAAAGTCCCTCTGCTTCAAAAGGAACTCTATAAAAAAATTGATGAATTTATTGGTGAGGGCGTGCAACTTCAGATTGATGACTGGATGAAGGATTGAAGAGACTCTTAACGTAAAGAATCTGGTCAATACGTGCCAATTTCATTTTCATCGACGTTTGAAAACATTTCATCAATATTTTCCACAAGCCAGTTGAGCTTTTCATCGTCGATATCCTCGTTAATCATCCAATTTAATCTATATGCCATTCTATTCCACACCTTTTTGAATTAGATCAGGCAGACCTGCACGGGAATTTTTTTTAATTATCGGGTATTTATCTCCATAAAATCATCCAGATCGCTCTGGTTTGCAGAATGCTCGTCGGAATATCCATAGCATTCATAAAGCATCTGTGCAATTACATCTGAAAACGTCATATTCCCACGTTTTAACATGAGAAGCGCCTCATACACCTCGGGATCTATTCGTATTGAACGCCCCTCGCCTGCACGAGGCATATTTACCACTTCGTGGTTACATTATATAAATATATCCCTAAAATATTGTCTGACTTTATATGGATCGCTTGAAAACGTCGCGAATTGAAGAGATCCTGATTCATTACTATTCTTCATTTAAATGCGCTGTAATAGTGGGGTGAAAAGTTACTCAATGTAAAACTTTGAGTGTTTACAACAATCCACACTTAAGAAATAGAATTTGGATGAATGGTAAGACTGCGACATTATTAATCACTGGAAATAATACGGATGAATGAAAATGAAGAAAAATCAGTGTAACCAAACTCGGGTTCATCCCCATGACATCCCCCGACACGCAGCAAAGTGGGAACATCAAGCGGGATTCTGGCACTCTCAAGTTGGTACTCATCCTCATGTTTTTTTGAGGCGGGAATTGCCTGGAGGGGTTCAAACTCAACAGGGGTCTTTACGATCCCTTCTGTTGTTTTTCTGCAGCAGATATTCCTGTGCTGGTGTCCACAGCACATATGCATGAGACCTCTCGCTGAAAGTGCTTCAAACGCCATGGGTGCAGTATAGTGGTAACCGGTGAAGGAATCTCCATAATCATAAGAAAGTCGTTGCCAGCACTTGAGCCGAAGCGTCTGGTTGCCTAAATCAAGCGGTCCTCCATGGACAAAAAGCATACCGCGATTCGACCATTCCATGGGCATATTATCATAGATAGAAAGAAGCGGGGAGCCACGTATCTGCTCATGACGGTAAGTACTTGCCGGGTCACTTCCACTTACCAATAGTCCGTTGAGAAAGGCATGGTCATGATTGCCGAGAATTGACACCAGTTGATATTCCTGTTTAAGGGAATGGATCATCTCCAGGGTTTCCTTGGGACGATCCCCTCTGTGGACAAGATCCCCGAGATTAACCAGTACATCAACCTCTCCAAACATTTGTTTGAATACCGAAGTTCGTATACAGGACGCAAGTGCACGGATTGCAACAGAATCTGCGTGAACGTCAGAAAAGACAACTACACCCATACTGGTGGTAAAGTATTAGTGCTTCTTTGTCATAAAAACCAATGATACCAAAGGATATACTCTTGAACACGTGTGGATTAAGATATGTTCATGTCCGAGAGATTCCAAGGTACTATCGGAACAGGTGATGAAAAGGCATCAAACAGGGGAAATAGGATACAGCTGCAAAATAGTAATTTAATTTGCAATCACGATTTTTTCAATCGGGAAGATTGCAAATGCTAATTTACCCCGGCATACCGGAATTACCACTAAAAACAGCACCATTACAACCCTGTGCTGAGAAGATACAGGATCTCTGTGGTATCCGGAGTATCCGACACAAAAAGCGCAATATCATATCCTTTTATACACAAAATATACTCCATCTCATTATGGAGGCGATGGAGTTTTTGTCAACCGAAGTGTTGATAGTACTATATGGTGCAAACTTCATTGTCCGTGTTTTCCGGCTGAACGTAAAAGTTGGTTCATCAATTTAACACCAGGAGGAACTATCATAATGGAACGATTTCTTAATGAATATATCAATCGCCTGAGACCTCACTTCACAGGCATCCCTGCAGAAACTGCACACGAGATTGCATCGGTCTTCCTTAATTTTAAATTCGGACTTTACACCAATGCTGTAAAAGAATGTTCACAGGCAATCTCCCTTATCAATGACGGTGAGGCAAACGTCGCATTAAAAAAAGCACTCTCAATTATACGTTTAAATGCCCAGAATCTCGAAAATGCACAGTTCTCTACGGATTTATCCATAGTATTTGCGGAAAATGAGCGAAAGTATGTACCCATCATTCTTCCCGCTGCCCAGATCGAGGCTCCTGGAGCCTTCGAACTGGACAACGCACTTGTCCTGGTATATTGTGTGGCTGTTATTACCTCTCATGATGATGAAGAGGCAATGGCCGAACACCGCAAGTTCATAGTCAGATTACTAAACGGGTATAAAAAAGATCTGGGCATTAGCTGATTGTATCCCTGTTAAATCCTTCTATTAAAAAACTGACCAGGCAAACGCATTTTTTTAGTTCAAACTCGTCTATCAAACATTTTGCGGAATAACCGGAGATTTAGAGCACCTTGACCTCGGTATAAATGGTCTCTGGATTGCCATAATTTTAGGTAGTATTATACAGGCAGTCTTGCTCATCCTGATGTAACGGCGCAGTAACTGGAAACATATCACCCAGTAATTTAAAAAAATAATAAAATAAGTGATCGTAGTGATCGTTTTTTTTCAGGGACAGGAATTAATTAAAAATCAGAGGCTGTCCAGACTGATACCACTGAAATCCTGGGCGACCTGTTGTATGTCCCTGACACCGAATGCTGTCTGTACCATATTCATTTCAAGCGTGTTTGCTGCATCACACATATAATCGAGAATATCGACTGACAGTTCCTTTTGGATCTTGCTTTTACGCAGCTGGTCAACCAGAGCCACCATTTTTTCAGGCGGTTCCATACGAAGCTTCGCAAGGCTCATGACGCACATATATATCCGGGTTAAGTTCCGATCAGTCCCGGTTATAGTGTCAAAGAAATTCCTGATTACCTGCGCCTGATAAATTTCTCCACCCATGATTTCACCTCCCACCTTTTCTCTCGGTAAATTCATTGTTCACATTATCCCATTAAAAACCTTGTGGTAAAAACCGGTATTTTGCCTGTTAAAAAACGTTAAAAAGGGATATTTTCCTCAACATGCGGCGGGAGTGTCTGACATCAAGACGCCAATTGTCTTACTGCCCTCTACTGCCCCGCATTCACTTCGCTGTACTTACGATCTTAATAATGTCTCCATCTTTGAGTGTATGATTTTCCTTAATCCGCATTTTGGTCCGTGCATCCACAGCATATAAAAATCCCTTGCCTATATCAGTATGAACATAATACGCTACATCGTGGGGTGTTGATCCCTTCTTCATCAGGAATGCATCAGGAAGCACTTCACCTTTCTTGTTGCAGTAATGGTTTTCGTCCTCTACAGGATAGACGACAATCATATCGAGAAGCTCCAGTACCGCACGGTTAATTGCCTGCTGTACCCCAGTACCTTTACACTTCTTCATAACTTCTGCGATCTTTGAGAGTCCTGCTTTCTGGGCGGGAGAGATGGATCTTTCCTCAATAATCCTGAATTCCGGATCGCCAGGAAGATAGTGAATCAGATGTGCGGCTGCAGCATTCCTAAGGGCAAGTTCCGATGCCGCACTGGCAAAAGCAACCTTATGCTCCGCAAGTTTTGAGAGGAGCGCTTCAGGTGACTCATCAAACTTGTTTCCAACGACAAGCATCGGTTTTGATATTTTTACTATCTCCGCGCATAAAGGAATCAGATCCTCTATTGTAGCGTGAACGAGATCGATCTTGAGTTTAAGCTCTATATCACGCACATCCTCCATCGTGATGCCAAGACCGGTGAATGTGTCGGCGATACCCTGCTGTATGGCAGTTCCCTTACCCTGAGACATGCGGCTTATTTTCGTCCAGTGTTTATCGAGAATTCCGTGGACCCACATGGTCATTTCAAAAATCAGGAATCTGATATCTTCTTGTGGATCATGATTGCCCACACCCACCGGATTGCCCTCGCTGTCGGTACCGCCGCTTGCGTCGACAATATGGAGTATTGCATCTGCCTGCCGAAGGTTGTCGAGAAACTGGTTACCCAGCCCCTTTCCCTTATGCGCATCAGGTACAAGACCTGCTACATCAATCAGGTTCACTGCCACAAACCGGTTTCCCTCAACGCAATGTCCACATGTAAGGTGCAGGTTGTGGCACGGGCATCTCGTTTTCACATAAGCAACGCCGAAATTTGGATTGATGGTCGTGAACGGATAATTGGCAATTTCAACATTTGCCATTGTAGCAGCCTTGAAAAATGTCGTCTTTCCACAATTGGGTTTACCCGCAAGGGCCAGAGTAATCATGTATATTCCTCCTTTGATTATTCGAATTATTTTTCACGTTTAAGTCTGATGAGAATCTGACGATCTTTTTACCGGTCAGAAGAACCTGAGGGTTTCAAACTTTTACGAAGATTTGATTCTTTTCTGTCCGCATGAAAAAAGTCGATTGTTTTCATGCCTGCACAGAATATAACCAAAGTTTTTCATGCCTGCTTATTAAAAGGTACTTATGACGTTCACGCAGAAAAAAATCTATTATTTTGAAAAGCCCGGGGAAGAAAATACCCTTGATGCGGCGCGATTTGCTATCGAACGTGCAAAGGAACTCAGAATTAAAACGATAGTTGTTGCGAGCACTTCGGGAAAGACTGCTCAGATTTTCTTTGACATGATGACCGGGTCAGGACTTGAACTGGTTGTGGTAACCCATGTTGTAGGTTTTATCAAACCCGGGGAGTGGGAATTTTCAGAAGAGATTGCAGACAGATTACAAAAACAGGGTGTTCGGATAGTTACCACTACCCATGCACTCTCAGGACTCGAACGCGCTCTTTCACGTTCGCAAAAAGTTGGAGGGGGATCACGAACTGAAGCGATAGCAGAAGCACTTCGGCGTACTATTGCTGTCGGGCTCAAAGTCGCTGTAGAGTGTGTTTTGATGGCTGCTGACCTGGGGGAGATTAAAATCAATGAAGAGGTCATCGCGGTTGGCGGTACTGCAAAGGGGGCGGATACGGTCTGCGTGATTCGACCGGCACATACCGCAAGTTTCTTTGATCTTCAGGTACGGGAGATAGTTGCTATGCCGAGGAACCGGTAACAATGGCAATCGCAGAACTCAAAGAAACGATGATCCTCCTCAAACGAATACCATCACTCTGGATACCTGGCATAGTTGGCGGATTTCTGGCATCTGCCCTCTTGCTGACCTTCAATCTTTCCGGTCCATTTTTTGCCAGCAGGTTATTGGTTATCTCCGCACTTGTACTACTCCTTTTCACAACTGGAATACTTGCGACAATCAGGAATAATGAAGGTAATAGCAGAACCCTGCTGTCAGGTGGAATGAGGTATTATTTCCGGGTACTCCTGCCACAGCTCATTATTATTTTTGGCGTAATGCTCATCTTTACCCTGGTCATGGTCACCCTGAGCCTCCTTGGATTTGCCTCTGATATGAGTATTATGACCGCTCTTGCTTTTGGTTTTATAATTCCGACAGTAATTCTAACCTTTTTTTACGATACTGCTGCCGTTTTTGAAGATCGAAAAGTGTTTGATTCCATTCGGCGCAGCATCCAGCTGGTCAAGACACACATTTATAATGTAATCGCATTTTTATTTGTCTGCACTATCATCATTGTCGGGATTATGTTCACGCTGATGATTGTCTGGGAAATTTTCCTGTACGACAAGCTCGAACCAATATCCCGTTTCAATGAGACTCAGCTCCAGGCATTCAACTCTGACCAACTTTTTGCTTTGATAGGGCCTGGCGGCATGTGGATCACGGCAATTGTTCTTTTTATCGGAGTCTTTATTCTCCTTCCGGTTCTTTACAGCTACAAGGCCTGCTTCTTTAAAAGACTAATCCGCACAACCACTATCACTCAACAGCCGACAACAGGAGAATATGATAGTAAAGGGCGTTGGTACAAATATTAATAAATCAACCTCCATTTTTTATTCGGGATTCAGGAAATATTTATTGAATAAGCAACTTTTCTTTTCTGATTGGAATATAGTATGAAAATATGTAACTCACAATTTTCGTTTAAAAATGAATAATGTGAGAGCACACTATTTTGACCATGATTGTAGTTTTGTCATTGCGACAATTTCCTGTCAAAAAAGCTCCCGAATCCGTAAATCTTTCATTCATTCTGAAAGAATGATGAATTTTAAACACGAATATATGGATTAGCCATAAGTTTTTTTAAAAAAAATATCCCTGTATCTTGTCTTCACTGGTAAGAGAGTACATTGAATACTATAAATTCAGGAACAAATACAACACAACGGCAAAGATCCCCCCGCCAATCGTTGCTAATAAATTAGTACCTGCATTTCCCAGAAATCCACGATTCTCCAGTGTCGCACCAACAAGGCTGTCAATATTAGTACCAACAAAACCCGCAAGCGAACATATAATCATCATTTCCGGAGTAATCACATTAAATAACAGCGCGACAAGTGAGACAGCAAAACCCCCGAGAAGTGCGACAAATTCGCCCGTCAGGGTAACGCCCCCGTTCGTGCCAATCGGGACTTTCTTAAACGTCGTAATCATATAGGGGATTCCCCCTGTTACACCAATCTCACTTGCCAGAGTATCAGCTGCAGCTGTTGCCACACAGCCGACATACATCACAATAAAAACCGGTAGCTGAAAAACACCAAAAAGAACTGCGGCCGCTGCTGCAACAATCCCATTCGCAAAAACATTCCGGTACCCCCGTGCCCCGCTCTGCCCCTGCTCAACACCCATTCTTTTTTTATACTCAAATTTATATCTGGTTGCCGCAGAGCCGAGGATGAAGAATGAGAGCATAATTAAGAACCATTGCGCACCCTGGGGAGCAGCAAAGACCATCAGGATAATCCCGACGAGAGCTGCAGAGAAGAGACCGGAAAGATCAGCGGTCTTTGCCCGATATGCAAAATAGCTGAAGGTAAATCCGACAATAACAGCTGTCACAATCAACAGCAGGTCGGCCTGATAATTAAGCTCACGGATCAGCCACATCGTCATAGTGATCCCAATCGCTTCGATAACCAGGGAGTCTTCATATTTGAGGAGGATGGTTTTTAATAGAACCGCAGCAATGATTCCAAAAATAACTGTTAAGAAGAATTTCTGGTCAAGATATGCGATTACCAGAATACCCGCCCAGGCAGTTGAGATGATATAATAAAGATAGGTGTTTAAATCGTCAGCACCACGCTGGAAGACCAGTTCGCCCAGAACAAGCATGGCAAGCGTACAGCAGAATACAAAAAGCGGAAGAAGCATAACGCCGTAGAGAATAGCAATTATGCAAAATGAATACGAGAGATATCTGGTGTCAAAAAACCGCCAGATAATAAGGGAAAGGAGAATAACAATCAGACTCATCATCCAAGCAGGCTGGATATAAGGAGCTACCAGAATGACGCCGCATATAAGCCCTGCGGCGTAACCCAGCCCTCGTTGTTTCTTCATTGAGCAATCATTTGTTTTTTAAGCAAAAAGAGTTTTATCGTGTCCATATTTTCCGAAAAAAAAACCCGACAGTAGCTGACAGCAGGATGTTAACTTATAGTGACAGGATACGATTACTATATTTTATTTCACAACCAACCTTCTGACGAATGGTATCCTCAGATCAACTGCCGAAAAATTATGATTTTGCTGAGGTGGAGAAGCGCTGGCGCAGCACGTGGCACGATGAAGATCACTATTTTGACAGAAACTCAAAAAAACCGCAATTTGTAATCGACACTCCCCCGCCTTATCCAACTGGCAACTTCCATATCGGCAATGCATTAAACTGGTGCTATATCGACTTTTTAGCCCGCTATAAGCGTATGAAAGGGTTTAATGTAATGTTTCCACAGGGATGGGACTGTCACGGTCTCCCCACAGAAGTGAAAGTGGAGGAGCTCAACCATATCACAAAAAATGATGTCTCCCGCGAAGAGTTCAGGAGAATGTGCCGTGAACTCACTGAGAAGAACATTATCCAGATGCGGCTCACACTCCGCAAGATGGCGTTCTCCACTGACTGGAGTACCGAATACATTACAATGATGCCGGAATACTACAGCAAGACACAGCTCTCGTTTCTTCGTATGCTTAAGACTGGTTATATCTACCAGAGCGAGCATCCGGTGAATTATTGTACAAGGTGTGAAACAGCTATAGCTTTTGCTGAAGTTGCATATGAGGACAGGGAGACTCAGCTCAATTACTTTGATTTTCAGGGTATTGAGATAGCAACTACCCGACCCGAGCTCCTTGCTGCCTGCGTGGCTGTAGCGGTGCACCCGGCGGATGAACGGTACCATTTCCAAAAAGGCAGCAGGCTGATTGTCCCGCTGTTCGGTCACGAAGTTCCGGTTGTGCAGGATGAGGCGGTTGATCCTGCATTTGGCTCCGGGGCTGTTATGATTTGTACATTTGGTGACAAACAGGATGTTCACTGGTGGAAGCAACACAACCTTGGATTGCGCAAGGCGATAGATCAGCAGGGGAAAATGACTGAGATAGCGGGCAAATACAAAGGTATGAATACAACCGAATGCCGCAATGCAATTCTTACCGATATGAAATCAAGGAAAATCCTGAAACGTCAGGAAAAACTTGCACAACGCGTTGGAACCTGCTGGCGTTGCAAGACACCAATCGAGATACTATCAGAACGCCAGTGGTTTGTGAGAATTAAACCTGATGAGATCCAGAACGCCGCTCATCAGATTAGATGGTATCCCGAGCATATGCTCCTCAGGATGGAAAACTGGGTTAATCAGATGGAATGGGACTGGTGCATCTCGCGGCAGCGGATATTTGCAACACCCATCCCGGTCTGGTTCTGTAAAAAATGCGGTGAGATGGTGACACCGGCCGATGAGGATTTGCCTGTTGATCCAACACTGGTAATGCCAAAGTATGCCTGTCTCAAATGCGGGAACAGGGAATTCGACGGTGAAGTTGATGTCCTCGATACATGGATGGACTCATCAATCTCGGTCCTGAATGTAACTGGTTGGGATGGCAGCAGGACACCTCCTTACTTCCCTGCCCAGATCCGCCCTCAGGGACATGACATCATCCGGACATGGGCATTCTATACGATCCTGCGTTCTGTTACACTCACAGGCTCAAAACCGTGGGAAGAAATTCTCATCAACGGTATCGTCCTGGTTGAGGA
>CAYWHL010000036.1:0-15407 GCA_964457995.1 uncultured Methanoregula sp.
TGTTTTTTTTCGCGGTCCGTTGTGATGTGCCATTATCTAATCTCCCTCCTTTATTCCTTCTACCTGCACGACGTCGAGGCTGAACACGTGCGCCGATCTGTTCAGGATCTCAGCCAGACTCGGACGGGTTCTCCCTCCGTCCCCGGATATGAGTTCTTTGATATAGAGACCGGCTTCGCCAAGAATCTCGACAACAAATTTGCCGTCTTCTTCCCCGGCATAGTCTATATCGAGGACTTTTCGCTCCCGGATTTTGTCCGCTCTGCGATGAGCGACCCTCTCGGGTGTGCGCTGGTGTATTGTGGCGCCCTGTAAGGTTTTTAAGGCATTTGCGAACTCATCCGCTGTTAATGCGCCATCAACCCCGACCAGAATCCTGTATTTTTTATGCGCTTTGTATGATTTAAGGGTTTCCACTTCTGCACGGTCACTCCATCGCGTGATCGCAACAGAAACTCGCCCTTCTGCAGTACGGTTGATCTCCTGTTCGAGCATTGCAAGGTCAAGAGAGCGTTTCCTGGGTTCGACTACTTCAAGGATGAAGGGTCTGCCCGTGCCTATCATCCGTGCATCAATATCCTCCCTTCCCGCACCATGAAGAACTGCATTTTTTGCATTGAAAGCGGTAATGACCGGTCTGCCGATAAGTTCCTCTACCGAGTCCAGGTATTGAGCACCGGTGAAATTGCATTTCTCGCAACCTGCACCCTTACACAGACGGCAGTTCCAGTGAGTCTGGGGAATACCACGCTCATATTTTTGGTACCTGCCGTAAAAAAAGACAGAATTTATCTGCACATCAACTGAATCCGAAGAGGGATTGAGAATAATGACAATATCGGGTTTTTTAAAGTCTGCGATCTTCCCGGTGAGAGCAGATACTGCTTTTCCAACTTCACGGTTCACCTCAGACTTGAATGGTTCCGGTTCGGAAAGCGAAAGATCGCTCCAGACCATCTCCTCATTTTCAGCAATGAGTGGGGGCACCCTGCATCCAATCAGAAAGGTAGAGAACTCAATATCCTGAACTGTTCTTACAACACGCTCTGCCCATTCCGGAACCGCATCAAAGAAATTGCTGCAGATCCAGCAGGTTCCGGTAAATTTTGAATAAGGCAGGTTTTCACAAATAGCCAGTGCTATCTTAAGACCTCGCCCGCGTTCATCATTGGATAGCCCAAATGAGCGTTTGCCGAAAAATCGTCCAAGGCAATGGTCGCAGCATTCCCCGTACAAAAGAATTGATTTTACCTTTTCATTTATTTCCATCCGCATCTCCTCCTGTCCAGTTCGTTGTGCAAAACCGTTATTGTATGATCGGCATGCAGGCATGCTGGCCCGACTGAATACCGGGGACTTTGCTTTATGAGCGATTCCTCGTCCTCCGTGAAATTCAGATGATCGGATAGAATAAATGCGGCCGGAAGAGTTTCTGTAGATCTGATATCGCTCCCCTTGTCGTCGAGAACAGCAAAAGCATGATCTGCAATAAACCGTTCAAGGCCTCCTTTCCGTACAGACACTCCCTGCGCTGCATCGCGAAACTCGCTTCCGGCAGGGAGCGTGAGAGCCTTTTTAATCAGAGCTCCGGCACTCCGTTCATCAGGTGAGAGTAAGCGGACGGCATTTCCGGAAAACCTGACTGTTTTTGGTGCTGCAGGTTTCCCGCACAGGATGAGATAACAATCCGTATCCCTTCGCAGATCATGCGAAAGGAAGAGTGCGGCATTCACGCACCGGCAGAGCACGTCCATGCGCCCGCCACTGCCCGGCAGATCATTAAGGGAAAATTCCCCGTCAGTCCGGGCAAGGTGCCCGATAATGGCAAATGAGGGCATCTCACTGCATTCCGGAGAAGCGTTTCATTAAGCGCTGCATGTTGAATTTTCCGCCACCGCCCCGTAACCCTTTCAGGGTACGCTGCATCATTTTGAAGTACTTGAGGAGTTCCCGCACCTCATCTGGTGTAGCACCGGCACCACGGGCGATTCGCTGCAGGCGGGAACTGCTGATCAGTGAAGGGTCATCAAGTTCCCCGGGGGTCATCGAGTCCATGATGATGCGGTACCGCACCATCTTGGTGCTCGTCACATCATAAACGCCTTCAGGGAGTTCCATATTGCCCAGGGGGAGCATTCCCATGATCTGCTTGAGAGGGCCCATCTTATTGAGTGCCTCGAGCTGTTTATACATATCACGGAGTGTAAATTTCCCTTTCATCATCGCATTGACATCAACATCATCTGCTTTGATGGCTTCTTCTGCCCGCTCGACCAGTGCTTTTAAGTCACCCATCCCCAGGAGGCGGGAGATGAAACCGTCAGAGTTGAAGCGCTCGAGGTCTTCGATCGTCTCTCCGCTTCCGATGAAAACGATACCACTCCGGGTCTCCGCGACAGCAGAGAGGGCACCCCCACCTTTTGCAGTACCGTCCATCTTGGTGATAATTACCCCGTCAATATCAATAGCTTCATGGAAACGCCGGGCCTGTTCGCTTGCCTGCTGTCCAAGCGCTGCATCTATAACAAGCCAGCGGTGGGTTGCTTTTATGAGAATATTGAGCTCGATGATTTCCCTGATGAGGTCTGCTTCAAGTGCGTGCCTTCCCTGAGTATCGACGATTATAAGTTCAAGATCTTTCAGGTGCTCAAGCCCTTCCCGGGTGATTTTAATAGCATCTTTTTCCAGCGGATTGCCAAAACAAGGTACGTTGATCTTTGCGCAGAGGGTCGAGATCTGGTCGTAGGCTCCCGGACGGAATGTATCCGCACAGATTACCCCGGCTTTCATACCCTTCTTCTGGAAGTAGCGGGCAAGCTTTGCAGTTGTAGTGGTCTTCCCACTCCCCTGCAACCCTGCCATCAGGATTATCTGGGGCTCAAGTTTTACATCAGTGGACGCCCAGACGAGCCGGACCAGCTCCTGATAGACAATACGAAGCACATGTTCACGAACATTGGTACCCTTTGGTAGCTGTTCGTCAAGAGAACGTGTGCGGATCGCTTTACTCAGCTCCATGACCAGCTTCACGTTAACATCCGATGATATCAGCGCCCGCTGGAGATCTTTTACCAGTTCATCGACCGCCGCACGATCAATCACCGATTTTCCGGCAAGTTTCTTTAACGCATCCTTCAGTGAAGTTGAAAGGTTGTCAAGCATCAGGCGCCACCTCCCAGAAGGTCTTCTACAACCTGTTCGGGTTCAAAGGGCATGATATCATCATATCCCTGGCCAGTGCCAAGGAACATGAGCGGCTTTCCAATAGTATGTGCGATCGAAATTGCAGCACCACCCCGTGAATCCATATCCGCTTTAGTGAGAATAACTGCATCAGACCCGACAGTATTATCGAATTCGGCTGCCCTTACAACGGCATCATTACCTGCAACCGCTTCATCAATATAAATGACAAGATCAGGTTTCATCACACGTTTGATCTTTTCGAGCTGGCTCATCAGGTTGGATTTCGTATGGAATCTTCCCGCTGTGTCTGCAAGTACAACATCGATTTTATGCGAAACAGCGTACTGGACTGCGTCAAAGAGCACCGCAGACGGATCAGCACCCTCCTGGTGCTGGATAATTTTTATGCCGATCCGTTCGGCATGCACACCAATCTGCTCCATCGCACCGGCCCGGTACGTGTCTCCCGCACCAATGACTACTGTAAATCCCATTTTTTTCAGGTAAGCTCCAATTTTTGCAACGGTCGTTGTCTTGCCCGTTCCGTTGACTCCCGTGAACAGGATCTTTACCGGACGGTTGTGAGTACGCACATAATCTGCGAGATTGAATCCACTTCCAAGAACATCCAGTAATGCACTTTTTAAAGCTCCGACGACAAGTGCATCAACAGATTCACCGATCTTCCGGTGTTTTCCGACAAGGCTCATTTTTACGAGGGAAATAATCGCATCGCTGACAGGCATCGCTACATCACTTTCGAGGAGTGTCATCTCAAGTTCGGAGAGTGCATCTGCAACATCTTTTTCAGAGACGATCAGTTCACGATCGGCGATTAAAACTCTGACTTTATCAACAAATGTGGGAGACAGGGAGGAAATTGTTTTGTGGGTTTCGGGTGCAGGAGCTGTTTTACCTGTTGACGGTCCCGATTCAGGAGGGGACTGGGTTGCCGTAGCTCCATAAATACTGCTTCCCAGCCGGTTCCTTGCCACCAGCAGCTTTTCTTTGAGTCCCCCGAACATGTGAAAAAAGGCCCCGTTACTCCTGTTCCTGTCCTGCTGCTACTGATTGCTGGTACCCGGCCTCAAGTCTTTTATTAATCTCGTTCATCTGGCCACGCAGGCGATCGAGAGTTTCGGATACCTTCTTTTGCGAAGCTCCCATCTCTATAATCCGTTCTTTTATAAATTCGATGGCATCTTTATTCGATCGCTCGACGACGACTTCAGCTCCAATGCTCAAAAGAACCTTGTCAGGTTCGAGAACCTTAGCCTTCACACTTGCCCCGCCACCTATCTGATAAAGAACAATCGCGTCCTCTGCGACAATCATTGCTTCCAGCGCTTCAATTGCTGCATGTGCCTCCATCCTTCCGTTTTCCAGCAGTTCCAGCTGACCGACAAAAATCTCGGCCTGCTGCCCGTATTCTTTCATGTAATGCTGGAGCGTCATCAGTTCACGCTGGTCCATCTGTTTTGTTGTATCTGCCAAAATCTGCCACTCCCCGGAATATTTGTTAATCCTGACTCCTGATATGTATGTTTTTCATGAGCATAAATACATCATTGCAGGATCTCTGCAGCCATACTGTAAAAGATACAATAAAATCTTTTTAAAATATGGTGAATTTCGGTATTTAAAGCTTGAAAAAAATCTAAAAAAGACCCGGAACTCTTTTAAAAATCAGAATTCCAAAGACCCAAAAAAGATGTTCAGGTCAACTCCGACACCGTGTAAAATTTCATATCATTATCGGTTACATTTATCAGGATATTTTCTAATTTGCTGTATGATGTCTGGTACGCCCCGGGATTACCTGGCACGGGTTCATGACCATAAAAGATGAGGATCGTATCATCTTCCTTTGCTGTTGAAATTCCGTCATAGATATCGTTCAGGGAGTTTCCATAGTTTTCATCAATGCCGATCCCTTTTATGAAAGGCTGGTCTGAGCCATATTCATAATATATCGTATCATCCCAGGCGTAGTAAGTATCACGGATGTGCCCGAAATAGTCTTGCAGGGCAGCTGTTGCAGCGGGATCATCTGAACCACCCGGATAGGCAAAATCAACAGGATTAAATCCTTCATCTCTCATAAGATCGAGACCGGGGATTATCTCATAATCGAGATATTCCTGGACTGAATTGTTGTGGCTTGCGATGTATAGCGCCGCATCAGTATGATACAATCCGTGAAAAGCAATTTCATTCCCGGCTGCCTGTAATTCTAGGAGCTTATCAATCTCGTCTTCATCCAGATTTCCGAACTCGGATACAAAAAACGTCACATGTGCGTTATATGTCTGATTTATATTGCGGCTTGTATACCAATCATACCATTGATCGATATAGGTATCATCGAACGTAAGTGCAACACCGGCACGAGGTCCGCCAGGCTGACATTCAGTAACGGTAATGTATCCCGTTTTCTCCTCTGAATCGGTGTCCACGGGATTTGTTACACGGAGCTTTACCGTATAGGTATCTGGTTCAGTATACGTAAATGTCGGGTCCCTGGAGTAACTCTCATAATCACCATCATCATCGAAATCCCATGCATACTCAAGAGGTGAACTCCCGGTCGAACTGTCAGTAAACCTCACCGTCAAGGGGGCACTGCCGGATCGCTTATTTGCAATAAAATTGGCCACAGGTGCAACAGGGACTTCATTAACCGTGATGTACCCGCTCTTGATTTCAGTATCACTGCCAGCGATATTGGTTACGGTAAGTTTCACCGTATAGGTACCTGGCGTTGAGTAGGTGAATGTCGGATTGCTGAGTTGGCTGACATACTCATCATCATTGGTGAAGTCCCATTCAAAGATGAGCGGAGCGGTTCCCGTAGACTGGTTGGTAAACCTGACCGTAAGAGGAGCGTATTCCTCCCGCACGTCAGCCGTGAATGCCGCTGATGGTGCCACTGGTGCCGGGGTGACGGTTATATAATTGACTTTTTGTTCTGAATCGCTGCCAGCTGCATTTGAGACCGTCAGGTTCACCGTGTATGTTCCCGGGTCCGTGAAAGTAAAATTGGGAGAGGGTTCAGAACGGTCTATGGTACCATCATCATCGAAATCCCATGCGTAGGTGATCGGTGCGGTTCCCGTAGACTGGTTGGTGAATCTTACCGTCAGGGGAGCGTATCCCTCCCGCACGTCAGCCGTGAATGCGGCTACAGGTGCAACACAATACCATTTTCCCGATATGATCTGGTCAGAACTGCCACCGTACCGGAAGAATTTATCGACTATCCCGTCGAGATCATTATCAAAATACCAGTACCCGGTCGAGGGACGGAAGATCGCTATGCCATCCCTTCCCGTTCTCTGCCAGTCTTCATCAATGATCTCATCAGTACTGCCACCGTACCGGAAGAATTTATCGATTTTTCCGTCGAGATCATAATCAAAATACCAGTACCCGGTTGAAGGCCGGAAGATCGCTATGCCATCTTTCCCGTCACCGTCCCAGTCCCCTTTGATTATCCGGTCAGTACTGCCCCCGTACCGGAAGAATTTATCGACTATCCCATCAAGGTTGTAATCAAAATACCAGTACCCGGTCGAAGGACGAAAGATTGCTATGCCATCCTTCCCGTCACCGTCCCAGTCCCCTTTGATTATCCGGTCAGTACTGCCTCCGTACCGGAAGAATTTATCGACTATCCCGTCGAGGTTGTAATCAAAATACCAGTACCCGGTCGAAGGACGGAAGATTGCTATGCTATCCCTTTCCGCTCCCTGCCAGTTGCCAGTCACAGGAATGTCATTCGGGCCCCCGAAATGAAGCGTTTTATCAACCACCCCATCAAAGTTGTAATCCAGATACCAGTTTCCATCTGAATTTCGGAATATACCAACGGCACTGACAGGATATACCAGAAAGAGCAATAATGACAAAACACCCAACAACGAGATTACGGAGGTTTTCTTCAATTCTTTTCACTCCTCATCCAATAAAAACCAATACGTGAACATTTGGATAAAAATTGGTGACAAAGAATATCAAAATTTGCAAGGCGTCAATGCATTGCAACCCCGGTTTAAAATTTTATTCGATGAAACGGGCAATCTTATGATTGTGACCGGATTTTAATATGTTCGGGAAAATAGATGCTAGGGCATTCCCCGGCAAAAGGGAATACAGCTGAGGGAAAAATTTTAACTTCCGGATGCACTTACCGGGCACGTGTGAGATGTATAAACCGATCACTTCTCCCGCTTCTCGTATCATGCATCCTCATCCTAGCGATGTTCATAACAGGGTAAACAACTTCCCGGCAGGGAAACCAGAACTACCACCGCTGGTTATTATTCCGATGAAGTGGCAATCACTGATTTATGTTACCAACAGGCAATACATTCATGGAAAAAACCCGCTATGAAAACCTCTCTGCATCTGACCAGACACAGGGGCTTCCTGCACCGTTGCTGGAAAAATCTGTGCCACAGGATACCCGCACAAATACACTTCCCAAACCACAGGACATCAAGGTACTACCCTTAGACCTTCGTACTGCAATTGAACAGCGTCGTTCAATTCGTCACTATGCCCGCGATCCGCTCACGATCGAAGAACTTGCTTACCTGTGCTGGTGCACTCAGGGAATCGTGAATGTGAAGGCACCGTACTACACGCTCCGGAACGTCCCATCTGCCGGCGGACGCCATGCATTTGAAACCTACCTGCTCATCAACCGGGTCACGGGGATACATCCCGGGCTGTACCGCTACCTCGCGTTCTCCCACCAGATTGTTGCTGTCGATGTGACAAAGGGTATGACGGCCCGCGTGATGGCCGCATGTTTGGGGCAGGCCTTCGTGCGATCATCTGCAGTCACATTCATCTGGTCTACAATCATCTACCGGATGGCATGGCGGTACAGCGAACGGGCATACCGGCTTGTGCATCTTGACGCCGGGCATGTCTGCCAGAATCTCTACCTTGCTGCAGAACAGATCGGCTGCGGCACGTGCGCAATCGGTGCATTTGACGACCAGCAGATGGCAGATGCACTGGGTATTGACGGAGAAGAAGAGTTCGTTCTGTACTGTGCAACCGTGGGAAAGAAAAGCGACTGATATTAGCATGAATAATCTTCATCTCACGGTGTTTCCCACCGTGGATGAATAAAAAAGTTTACTCATTCTTCTTATAAGGGGTGACCCCGTCGATCTTAATATACCGTCTTTTCAGGTTATGTTTGCTGCCGATAACGGCAAATGTCCGCTCCTGTGCCTGCGCTGCATTAGGTGCCTCAATTACTTTTGTATACGGCATCCAGTCATCGCCCATCAAAAAGGTACCTTTAACCTCAAACTTCTGATTCTCCATGATACTCACTCCAGAAATCCAAATATATCTTCTATCCGACCCAGTTCAAATCCGCTTGTTGCACTACCGGCAATGTAACCGGTCTCGTTTACCAGAAGACCCGTACCGACAAGTCCGCTGCCCATGTTGATGGTGCCTGTACCAACAGGGATTTTTGCCACTTCTTCAAGACGGGCAATCTGGTGGGCAGTTGCCCGCGGGTGAACGATGATCCCCTTGTTGGTGGCAACACCGGCCATACCAACAGTTTTTATGCCACCAAGTGTCAGCTGGATCACCTCAACTCCTAAAAAATCCCCAATTTCGTGCACGAGTTCCGAGGGCATGTCCTCGTGGACTGCAGCAAAAGTGTCGTTTGCCAGAATCACATTACCCGCTGCATTCATTGATTCTTTTAACAGCATCACTTTCCGGTGCTTTTGCAGGATTGCAATCTCATCATCAGTTGCAAGCCCGCTCATGACAATCCCACGGCTGTTGCCGGCGATGAGCGATCCGATAATGGCACTGCCTTGGATTGTCGTTTCCACGAGCTCAACACTGAGAGCCTGGACAAGTGCCTGTTTGTAGTCATCCGGAGATTCCGGAGGGATTATGGCTATATTTCCCAATACCCGGGAAAATACACCGATATTTGGGTCGCCTGCAAGCGTGATCGTGCGTTCCATACTTCACGATTCCGGTGCAAGTTCTGCCTGAACCTGCCCGTCTTCCATCTTCATGGCGCGAATTCTTATTTTTGACGGCGGTTTTGTGCTGCCCCTGCTCCACACCTTCTCATTGATGCTCTTATCGAGCTTAACCTCGTCACTCTTCATATGCTTTGCAAGGTACTTCCTGATGTCCTTTATGGCACCATTGCTCCGCTTCCAGCGTGGCATTCTGCGTGCATCCCTGAGCGGAATTATATAAACATGTTCCTGCATCGTTTCTGCCATGATCCTACACCTTTAATGTGCTCTTGCGCCAGTTACGTCTCTTGGGGTGCGCAACAACGGTGCGCTTGGTTCTTACCATCACCCACTGGGGCACACGCCGGTTCTGGTCGCATGCTTTTGCCAGTCGTATTTTTCTGCCTTTGCTTAATTTACTCATGTTCCTTCACCGTACTCAATGTATTATTTTTTACCGATAACCAGGGACTGGTCATGATACGCCGGAAAGAGGGGCGCGGGATCGATCCCGCGGGCGGTTACTGCCTCCCGGATCTCGGCTTCGTAATCCCCGTTCCTGATTGTTCCGGTTTCACCGTATTGTACTACGAGAAATCGGTCAACCAACCGGTCGACTTCGGGTTTGACATACCCGAGCAGGGGTCGCACATATGAACATCCTGTCCGGTTTCCAAGGCTCTGAACCTCTCCCCGGGAAAGCATCGGTACCCGGTCGTTGAACCGTGTTCCGTCACCGACCACACTGTACTTTGAGGAAAGGGTTTCAACGGCAACCTGGTGTATTCTGTTGATCGCATCGTTCGGATACCCGCACGTTTTCACCAGATCTACCATTTCGTCCAGCAATCCTGTGTCAAACACTCGTTTTATCAAGGGAAATCCCAGCACTTGTGCCGCAGCATCCACCGACGGGACCTGGCGGGACGGGTCGAACACAAACACGTTGAGTTCAACCTCGTAATACGTACCCAGCATTATTGCTGCAAGGGAACTGTCCTTTCCGCCGCTGTAGAGCACTCCTGCCTTCATTACCTTCGCGTAATTGAATAGTCACGTTTCTTTGGCGCAAGCTGCCTGAGCAGTTCTTTGAGCTGTGAATCCGTGATCTTGTTCTTGAGACGTCCGCTCTGCGCAAGCTGGACGAGCTGCTGTTCAACAGCACTGGCAAAATCCGGTTTCGTCAGCTTGATGGTGTTTAAGCGTTCCCGTGCATCGGGCTCAAGAATCGACATAAGCACCATCTGCATCTGAGACTTAATACGCTCCTGGCGTTCGAGTTCTGCCTGCATGGCCTGTTGATCGCCTGCCTGCTGCTGCAGCTGAGCCATCCTGCGCCTGCGGAGTTCACTAAGCTCATCGTCTCCCATAAAGTTGCCTCACTGAGGTACTTCAGATTTTTCCGGCTTCTTGACCTCAGCTTTCTTTGCAGCCGGTTTCTTTTCTGTTTTTTCGGTCTTTTCACCCTTTGCACCAGCAGCTTTTTCGCCCTTCTCCTTCTTGGATTCGGACTTTTTTCCCTCGGCCTTCTTTGGCTCAGGTTCTGCTGATGCTTTTACACGCCGGGGCACTGGTGCCGGGGGGTTGATCTTCACTTCATGCGCCATGTTGTCAAGAAATGCCATCCCTGCGGGTGATACTTTACGGCCGGTCTTGTCATGGACAATAAGCCCGGCGGCTTCCAGCTGCTGGAGGGATTTGCGCAGGATTGACCCGCTTCCTTTCCTGAAAGCATTGGGTTTCGAACCGCGGTTCTTTTTCCCACCGTAAAAACTTCGCATCCTCTCGACGCCCAACGGGCCATCGACATAGACGCGCCTCAACACTGCTGCTGCCCGGACAAACCACCAGTCCGGATCTTCTGGCGGCATTTCCTTATGTGCCCCGGTCTTTGCAAAAGCAGCCCATGGGGGAGGAGTGATTTCCTTGTGTTTCCTGAGCTCGTCTGCGACCTTCCTGATAAGGTGATCAGCCGAGGCATCGAATACCGTTGTCATCTAGAGACCTCACTGTTGAATTATTCAATAACAGTCTTTACTTATTTGTGGATAAGGTTTTTATATATTTCGAGAAGCGGAACACCGCGATTCCAGAAGAAAAAGCCGGTTATTTTTTACCGATTTTCTTTTTTTCTTCAAGCACCATCGTCCTTCCCCGCACCTCCAGGAGTGCCGCCTGTGCCTGTGAGGCGACAACTTCCGGATCAACCGGAACATTCTGGAGCCATTTTACCTTGATGATCTTCCGTTTCCTGAGTTGTTCCACTATCTCGTCGATCATGGTTTTTGTACACCCCTGTTTTCCGATCCAAACGGTCGGTTTGAGATCCTGCATCGAACGGTCAGGTTGATTGGACATGAGACCTCCCCAGAAGATAACGTGTTTTTTTATTACAGCAAAGACAGGTGACTACCACATATCTCCGGTGAACCCGTACCCGCATGTTATTTCCAGGTACAAGAAAAGCATGGCAGTGATGGCAGAACTGGCGACGGAACTCCCGATCGATCCGGATCCGCTGGCGCATCGCAATCCTGCGAGCAATTCCAACATACCGATCACTTCGTTCGGGATGTTCACAAAATTCCAGGCGCGCCTGTTCAAACAGGATTTCAATACGCTCCCGGGCAATCTTTTTTGTCACGGGGTTGCGGGATCGTTCTTTCATGGGTAGTTACCGGTTTCCGGTAGTGCTAAATTATCAGCGTCCGGGATAAAAAAAGGAGCGGTGAGTTAACGGTTCTTTATACATGCACACGAACCGTTTGGGATAAAACCGATCAGCGGATCCTGACATGTCTTCCGACAATTTCCAGCCTGTCCTCACAGAAAAGCCGGATTGCTTCCGGGAGACATTCGTGCTCGTATTTCAGGATCCGTTCCGCCAGTGAATCCTCACCATCACTTTCCTTGACAGAAACGCAGTGCTGAAGAATAACAGGGCCCCCATCAAGGCTCTCGTCAACGAAATGCACCGTGCAACCTGACACCTTCACTCCATATTGCACAGCCTGCCTCTGGGCGTGCAAGCCGGTGAAACCGGGGAGGAGGGCCGGATGAATGTTGACCATTCTTCCGGGAAATGCTCTGACGATATTAGTGCCAAGAATACGCATGTAACCAGCCAGGACGAAGAGATCCGCATCGATCTGCTGCATCGCAAAAAGGAGTGCTCGTTCATAGGCCTCACGTGAGGGAAACGATGCATAATCGATGATCGTAACCGGTATTTTCGCATCTTTGGCCCTCTCAATCGCATAAGCCTTCGGGTTATCGGTAATAAGAGCCGCACAGCTTGCCGGGATTTTCCCCGCTTGCAGAGCATCGATCACAGCCTGGAAGTTCGAACCCCTGCCTGATGCCAGTACCGCAATCCGTTTTTTCATCGTATCCTTCCTCACCGGGGTGTATGGATCCGAATCGTTCTTAACGATTATCATTACCAGGTGCAGGATGAATTATTATCTTCACTTTCACTATCCGCCGGCCGTGCATCTGAATCACCACCAGCGTGATTGTTCCTTCATTAATCTCAACCTTTTCACCGGGATGCAGGGGGATATGCCCCAGCCGGCCAATAATAAGACCCCCGATGGTCTCGTATGATTCGTTGAGAGGAAGATCGATTTTCAATCGCTCATTGACATCTTCCACCCACATCTGGGCATCTACCAGATACACGCCCTCAGAAATATTCTGGACCTCGGGTTCCTCCTTATCAAACTCGTCCATGATATCCCCGACAATTTCCTCCAGGATATCCTCAACCGTCACAATACCGACGAAACTGCTGTACTCATCGATCACGATCGCCATCTGCACCCGGTGAACCTGGAGTTCTTTTAAAAGATCATCGATCTTTTTTGTTTCCGGGACAAACATTGGATCATACATGACCTCTTTAATGGTCGAATCTTTCCGATGCGAGACCATTGCAGAGAAAACATCCTTGACATTGAGTATACCGGTAATATTGTCGATTTGATCATGGTATACAGGGATTCGTGAAAAGCCGGTCTCATTGAAAATCCGGATAGCTTCTTCAAATGTGACCGTATCTTCCATGAGCGTGACATTCACTCTCGGCGTCATGATCTCGCGTGAGGCAGTGTCCGCAAACTCAAGCACGGAATAAAGCATATCCTGCTCTCCCTGTTCTATAGTCCCTTCCTCCTTGCCGACATCAATCCATTCCTTAATCTCCTCTTCAGTCACTGCCGGTTCAGCAGTCTCCCTGCCGATTCCAAACTTCGGGCTTACCCGCACTGCAAGCCAGATAATGGGAGTAAAAATACGTGAGAGGAGAAGAATGGCAGGGGCGACTGTAAGTGCAAATGAATCCGATGCCCGGGCTGCATAGATCTTTGGGCCGATCTCCCCAAAAAACAGGAGGACAATTACAACAAATCCGGTTGCAATCCCGACACCGATATCACCAAACATCTGTATTGCTATTGCAGTCGCAAGTGCAGCAGCTCCAACATTGGCAATATTGTTGCCGATTAGGATTGTAATGAGCAGATGTTCAGGGGATTCTTTTAATGCTGCCAAAGCTTTTGAACCCGCCTTGTCTTCATTGACAAGAGTTCTCACCTTTGCCCGCGTAATGGAGATTAGGCCGACTTCACAGCTTGAAAAAAATGCCGAAAGAAAAATACAGATGATAAACAGCAGGATTTCCAGAACATCCTGAATCATTTCATTTCACAACGCGCGGGTGCACGCATTTTACTCTGATTCATATATAGAATTTCATTAGTATATAGGGAGGGAATTTAATAAAACCAGCGCTTTATTCCATGGTTTCCTGCATAAAAGTGCAATCCCGTGCAAGTAGCGCGATCTTTTCCTCTGCTGACAATGGACGGGGCAGGTTCAGATCCTCAATCTCGAGAGTAAGGCTGCCGTTGTAGTGGTGATCTTTTAAGGAATCCATCACCGTCTTCATGGAAGCGTGCCGCTCAAGGGGAAAGTGTGCCTTGCCGTGGTCAAACCGGCTGATGTGAACATTGACGAGCCGGTCAGAACAGAGTTCGATATAACGAACCGGTTCATCGGCAGATTTTGCCATCGCATGTGCCACATCGAGCGTAAAGAACAACCATGGTTCCTCGTCAAGCAGCGTACGCATTCGTTCCGGTGTACAGAGAAGGGAATTGACGATCGGTTCCATATTTTCCATACCGATTTTGATCGAATTGCGGGTCGCTATCTCGCGGATCGCAGATACAAAATGATCAAAACGTGCATAGTCCGCCGCAGAGGGAACTCGTTTTGCCGTCCTCCGGCCCGGGTGCACCGTGAGAGTGTGTGCTCCCATCCGCTCAGCTATCGCAACGGATCGGACGGAATATTGCACAGACACCTCTGCCACATCAGGATTGATGGAACAGGGATTCAGATCAAGAATCGGTGCATGCACGGTCAGGGTGCCAAGTTCAGGATGCTCCTTCCTGCATGCAATCACCTCCTCCACCGGAAGGTCACGAAGCCAGAAATGTGGAGTCTCCAGCCAGAATTCCATTGCATTTAATCCGGCGCGGGACACAAATGAGAAGATCTCACTGATGGTATACTCGTGAAAGAACATGCTCGCGACGGAAAATGTGACCATGGTAGTACTACTTCATATGCGGTTTTAGCCTAATAATTGTTGATGGACTGGTTCAACCGCCCTGATACCGCTGCCATTGCAGATAATACACCATTACGGGTCTCCGAGCTATCAGCAATTATAGAAGGACTCCTTGACACTCCCATCCTGCAGGATATCCTGGTCCGTGGGGAAGTGACAAATTATACCCATCACGCGCGGGGGCATCGCTATTTCTCGCTCTCCGAGAAAGGTGGGGGTAACACTGCTGCGGTCATAAAATGCGTTCTATGGCGGTCTGATGCAGAACGGCTCTCATTTAATCCCTCTGAGGGGATGGAGGTAATCGTCGCCGGGACGGTGAGGCTCTATGCTCCGCATGGGTCATACCAGCTGCAGGTTAAAGAGATGAGAAAAGCCGGTCTTGGAGAGAAGTTCCTGCTCATTGAACAGTGGAAAAAGGAACTTGCCGTTGAGGGATGTTTTGCTACAGAACGGAAACGCTGCCTCCCCGCCTTCCCAGGAAAAGTAGGTGTTGTTACCTCAGAGACCGGTGCCGTAATTCATGACATCAGGACTGTGGTAGGACGACGTTATCCGCTGGAGATTATTAT
>CAYWHL010000037.1:0-15293 GCA_964457995.1 uncultured Methanoregula sp.
AATCCCGACTGGCGGGAATCCCTCGACTGGATGGGGAATAATACACCAGACACCGGTGTGAATTACACCACCATTTACAATCCTCAGACATTCCGGTATCCTCCCGAAGCGTATGGTGTCATGTCATGGTGGGACTACGGGCATATGATCACGTATATTGCAAAACGAATCCCGAATGCAAACCCCTTCCAGGCAGGAGTTACCGGCCCGACGGGATCGGCAAATTTCTTCTTGTCGCTGTCAGAAGATGAAGGAGATCAAGTCCTCGACCGCGCAAAAACCAGGTATATAATCACCGATATCGAAATGGATACCGGCAAATTCTGGGCTATGGCGACCTGGTATAATGCATCGGCTGGTGCAGATCCGTACCAGATGACGCTCCTTACCCCTGCACAGAATAATCTTGACAGTTACGAGTCAATCCTGCTCAATACCCGTCTGTATTACCTTACCATGATCTCGCGGCTCCATAACTTTGATGGTTCTCTTACAACCCCCACGAGTGCCTATTACATAGAGTACGCCGATCCGAGCATTTCACAGGTCTCTCTTCCGGTAATTACGGGAGCGGAGGCAGTAAACGCCACGGAGGCTGTCAGTCGTGCAGCTGAATACAACCTCAGGGCACCGGCAGGTTATCATGCCGCAGTGTTGAGCCCTGCCATCACGCTCCCGGTTGAAACAGTTCCAGCACTCAGGCACTACCGGCTGGTACATGAATCTCCCACAAATGTGTTCAATTCGGATACTATTGATTTAAAATACGTCAAAGTGTTTGAGTACGTAAAAGGGGCGCACATCCAGGGAGAGGGAATTATCGAGGTCCCGGTTATCAGTAACACCGGCAGAACGTTCACCTACCGGCAAACAAGTGTCAACGGTGAATTTATCGTTCCGTATTCAACAACAGGGAACCCCTATGGAGTAAAGACTGCTGGCAAATACCGGGTTATTTCATCAGGACGGGAATATGATGTGCCCGAATCGGCCATAATGGAAGGCGCAACTATCCAGTAATTTTTTTCTTATTTCATGTATGAATTGCAGCAGCGTCATTTCAGTATAAACAGTGGTTTGCACCTTTTCAATCTCATTTCTGTGCGATTGCAAAATTACCTGATTTTGGAGGCAGGACTTTGGATATCCATGTTCACGTTTCCTGCCCAAAGTATCTGCACATTCATTCTGCCGCTCGTTTTAAGGATATCTTAAATAATGACGCACTGATGTGCAGTTCCCGGAAATGAGGTCAGAATTCGCTGACTGATGCCTTCAGGCGGGAAACATATACCTGAGTAAAAGGCACAGAACAGGAAAATGGTGTGAGATTATTTTCCCATGAGTGGGATTTGACACTCAGGACAGGTCTGGCTCCGGCAGGGAACCCCACGTGTTTTCGGATACTCTTTCTTGCATTTGGGACAGATGCACGCCTCAGGGGGCACCCCCCTCTGCTGCATACCCATTCCAGGTGTTATGGCCGGCATACTATATTCCTCAGGTCATATAGTAACGGCTGATATAAAAGAGAATTGGAAGGGGTAAAAAGGCGGATATCCCTTCCTCATGCTCACGGGAGGGAAGAGGAGGCAAATCCCTGTACCACCCCGTTTTCAAAAATTCCCGAACTCATTCACTCTTTCTGCCGGCTATACCAGGATAAAGATCACAGTGAACACATGATTGGACAAGTGCCACTTCGCAATGGTGCTATCATCCATTTTACTACATTCAGACGGATCCCAAGGTTGCCACTACTATATCTCAAATGAGAAAAGAGAAAGGAAAAATGAGAGAAATGTTCTCCAAAAGCCACAAGGAAGTTCAACCCAGGTTCAGACCGGAGCCCGGGTTGACCCTTCTTCGAAGTATTTCAACGCTTTTGGTACAAACTTCTTCACTTCACCGTAGAAATACCTGGTAAATGCGGCGTCAGAATCGCGTATCGCGCCGTAAATGGTGTTGACCAGCCAGTTCGGCAGCTCAGGTTGCTTTTCGAGTACGTTCTTAATAACCACAATAGTCTCATCCACGTCAATGTTTTTCTTCCAGCGGTAAGGCATAATAAGTCCTCCTGAATGGTGATTAGAAAGAAACATTATTTATACCTTTTGCCTGTGCACCTTTCCTGGAAGATTCAATAGGTCTGCGGGGAGAGGGGGATTTATTAACATGAAACAAAACCAAACCTTTTGATGGCAGAAAATAATAGAGGATTGCTACTATAGAGGATTACTACGATTATGGTCCGGTGTTCCGCGATTTACGGTGAAATTTTCTCTCATCATGACATGGAGAATCACGATGAGAGCACGAAACGGCTGGAGGCAGCTCTGGAAGGCATACCCGAAGGGGTACCGGTTATAACGCCGTTGTGTGCACCCGAGAGTGATCTGGCAAGAGTCCATACACACTCATATATACGCATGATCCGGGAATTTTCTTCACATGGGGGACAACATTTCATTGACCAGAGCACCTATGTTGATATAAATACGTATACTGTAGCTTCCTTTGCAGCAGGTGCCGCAGCAGAAGCAGTGAACCGTTCAATCGATGGCGAATCCTGTTTTGCTATTATCCGCCCGCCCGGACATCATGCTGAACCTGACCGGGCAATGGGTTTTTGTATTTTCAACAATGCTGCAATTGCCGCAGCCATTGCACTGGATCGTGTGGAGAGAGTGGCGATCATCGACTGGGATCTCCACCACGGGAATGGTACGCAGACAATATTCTCAGCAGATGATCGGGTGCTCTTCTGCTCGATACATCAGGGAAACATCTTTCCCCATACCGGCTGGGTTGATGAAATAGGTACAGGGGCAGGCAAGGGGTTTACCATAAACGCACCCTTAAGAGCTGGATCGACCATCGCCGACTACCGGCTCGTCTTTGAAGAAGTGTTCATACCTGCTCTCGAACTGTTCAGGCCGGATGCCATAATCATATCCGCAGGCCAGGATGCCCTGTTTGATGACCCCAAAAGCGGCATGGTGCTCTTCCCTGCAGATTATGGCACACTTACCGCAATCGTAAGGGACGCGACCGATCATCCCCTTGCACTTGTCCTCGAGGGGGGGTATGGACCTTCGCATGGTGATGCTATACGCCAGATTTTTTCTTCCCTCCATGGATCACCTGTTCCACCCTGTCAGGGTGAGCCCCGTCGAACTACCCGCGATATTGTAATGGCACTCAAAAAGATAAGGATGTAATAAACGGATTTTTTTATTAACAACACCTTTATAGCAGAATATACATCATTCTCCAGTATGTTAGCAGAAGAGATCACCCTCGGGATGCGGGCGCGGTACCCGCGGACCGGAACCACCGGCACCATTCTGCGCATTGAGCAGGTAAAGGGAGAAGTATTCGCCGAACTGGACAGTACAAATCTCCTGTACCGCATTGATTATCTTATACCGGCAACCGGCCGGGAGAAATCAACAAAGGCAGTCATTGATGACGCAAAAAAAGTAATCGAGAGGGAAAAAGAGTTTGCCTCTGGAAGCGACCTGTGGAAAGCTACCGACCAGAGCTGCGAGGGTGGGGGATAATCCCCCGTCCCGATGGTGGCCGGTTTTACCGGTTCAAACCTCTGTTTTTATTAATCCGTTCAGTAATTCCCATCATCTGACGTCCGGAATTCCCGGGGTCAGGATCACTCCAGGACAACAGTTCCCGGTGGCAGGGGCATAAAGAGATGTCGGGAGGATTTTTTAAATTCATCCCGGATACCGGTATGCATGGTTACCGGAAAACACCGTTTTAATCAGGTATTATCGCCAAGATAACCTGCCGGTCACCTTCAACACCCGCCCTGGAGAGTACCGGGTATAGCTTGCGGGTGCATCCCTTATTCCACCAAAGCAAAAAAAGTCACGGGATCTGCGCTTTTTGACAGGAGACAGTGATAAAAACTGAGGGATTTTCCCCGTTGGGCGCATTCACTGGTTATGTATAAGTATGACCATTATATATAGAGTAAGGAGGTTCGAATTATTTGCATGATGTAAAAGTTCCCAGTGTTAATATTGGGGTGGTAGGTCATGTCGATCACGGCAAGACCACCCTTGTTAACGCACTCACCGGGACATGGACAGACCGGCACAGTGAAGAGATGAAGAGGGGTATCTCAATCCGTCTTGGATATGCCGATGCAACTTTTTACCGGTGTGAAAACTGCGAGGGTCCTGACGCCTTTTCAACCAGCACTGTTTGTCCGGTCTGCGGCGGAAAGGGGACACCATTCCGTTCAATTTCCTTTGTTGATGCACCGGGACATGAAACACTCATGGCAACGATGCTTTCTGGTTCGGCATTAATGGACGGGGCGATGCTGGTCATCGCTGCAAGTGAGAAATGCCCCCAGCCGCAGACAAAAGAGCACCTGATGGCTCTGGAACTTGTCGGCATAAAAAATATCGTTATCGTCCAGAGCAAGATCGATGTGGTCAGCCAGAAAGAGGCTGTCGACAATTACCACGAGATAAAAAAATTCATTAAAGGAACAATCGCAGAGAACGCACCGGTCATTCCGGTTTCTTCCCAGAAAGGAATCAATATTGGCGCTCTTGTGCAGGCACTCGATCAGACAATTCCTGAACCAGTACGGGATCCCAATGCCGAACCTGTTATGCTTATTGCCCGCTCGTTTGATGTGAATAAACCTGGCTGCAACTGGAAAGATGTAAAAGGAGGCGTTGTCGGGGGATCTCTTATCCGGGGCATCCTCCGCGAAGGCGACGATATCGAAATCCGGCCTGGCAGGCAGACACAGATAGAAAACAGGATAAAATGGATTCCTATCACAACAAAAATCACATCAATTAATGCGGGTTCCCATACGGTCACCGAGGCAACCCCTGGTGGACTTCTTGGTGTCGGAACCAGACTCGACCCGGCACTGACAAAAAGTGATGCCCTTGCCGGTCAGGTACTGGGCCACGAGGGGAACATTCCGCCTGTATGGGATAAAATACGGTGCCGCGTCACGCTCATGGAGCGTGTAGTGGGGGCCACAAGCGAGCTGGTCATTGAACCACTGAAACACAGCGAACCGCTGATGCTTTCGGTAGGAACTGCCGTTACTGTGGGTATTGTGACGAATACAAAGAAGGATACCATTGAGATTCAGTTGAAGCGCCCTGTATGTGCAGAACTGGGTTCAAGGATTGCCATCAGCCGTCAGGTAGGAGCACGCTGGCGGTTAATCGGGATGGGGGTCCTGAGCGAGTGAAGGTCCTTCTGGACACCAATGCACTTATGATGCCGGCGCAATTCCGGATCGATCTCTTCGATGAGCTTCTTACGCTTCTCGGTGCATTTGAACCGGTCGTGCTGTCAGGTGTTGTTATGGAGCTTACCGGACTTTCCAGGGCAAAAGGTCGTGATGGTGGAGCTGCACGGTATGGTCTTGCTCTTGCCAGGCAATGTACTATCGAGGAGAGCGGGGATCTGGAATCATTACCTGTCGATGTACAGGTGATTGAATATGCAGCCCGGAATGCATGCATGGTGGTCACCAATGACCGGCATATCAGGGATGCACTATTCAAACGGGGTTTGAGCGTGATATCCATGAGAAATCAGAAAAAGCTGGAGATTTTGCAGAGGTAAAAGGATGTATCATAAGTTGATGCTTGAGGATAAGGTGCGGGTGCCCCCCCAGAGGCTGGGCGAAAAGCTTGAAAAAGTGATTCTGGAGGTCCTGCAGGAGCAGCTCGAAGGCAGCATTGATAAAGAGATTGGGATTTTCATCTGTGTTACAAAAGTCCAGGATGTCGGTGAGGGCGAACTCGTACCTGGCGACGGGGGCGTCTATTATGACGTGAAATTTGAAGCACTCGTACTCCGCCTCGCGCTGCAGGAAGTTATTGAGGGCCTTGTTGTCGAGACGACAAGTTTCGGGGCTTTTGTCAGCCTCGGGCCTATTGATGCGATGCTGCACGTGAGCCAGATTTCAGACGAGTATATCAACTACGATGAGAAGAACGCCCGGCTTATCTGCCAGGAGTCCAAGAGGTTTATCGGTGTCGGCGATGTACTCCGTGTCCGCGTAGTGACACTTTCGCTGAATGAGCGGGAACCACGTGACAGCAAGATCGGGCTTACCATGCGACAGGCAGGGCTGGGCACAGCACTCTGGCTTGAAGAAGATATGAATAAGGAAAAAGAGAGAGACTTAAAACCCTCTGCTGTACCAAAAGATGCAGTAAAGGAAAAGAGCAGGACCAGGAGGAAGGAGAATGCCTCCGGCGAATAGGAAAAAGCAGGGAAAGGTCTGCCGTGACTGTCATCGGGTAGTAGATGGAGAAAACTGTGTAATTTGTGGGACGACAAACTTAAGCGATGACTGGTCGGGCTATCTTGTTATTATCGATCCGGAAAATTCCGAAGTAGCAAAAAGGATGAACATTAAACTACCGGGTCGCTATGCACTGAAGGTTCGCTGATGTTCACGCTTCCTGAAGAGCACCGGAAGCTTTTCCAGGAACCGTTCGGGGAACTGCACCGGAACCTTGATGAGATTATCCAGAAAATTTCAGGCAGCACCATTTACGCTGTCGGTGATGTTGTAACCCATAACCTCCAGAAGAGGGGTATTAACCCCGCGATTGCTGTTGTTGACGGTTATACCATGCGATCACCATGCAGACGGATGCCGGTAGTGCATGGTGAATCCATCAGAGTGAAAAATCCCGCCGGTACATTGACCGATGACCTGATCCGCGCACTCGATCATGCCGTCGGGCATCCACCGGCTACCGTCATTGTTGAAGGGGAGGAGGATCTCGCGGTGATCCCTCTTGTGATCGCTGCTCCGGAGGGTGCAATTGTATTGTACGGGCAGCCGCACCGTGGCGTAGTACTCCGCGTAGTCGACCATGAGGCCAAAAAAACGGCCCGCGATTTACTGTCCTGTTTTATCCATTCTGATGCATGAATCTGCTTTCTGGTTCCATGATCCATCGTGCCTTTCTTTTTCTTTATTATTATCAGGATTCCCCGTGAGGGTCATAGTATAAATAACACGGTTTCCAATAATTACAGGATATCGATGGACTTTGAGATCACCAGCGACAAAAGAAATGAGCTTTTATCCAGAAGAGAGGTACAGTTTAACCTCAAATATGACGGTGCAACCCCCTCCCGAATGCAGATTATCGGCAAACTTTGCGCATTGCTCAATGTAAAAGAGCATCAGATTACCCTTGACACGCTGCACAGCAGTTTCGGCAAAACAGAAATTACCGGTTCAGCACGTATTTATGACAATGAAGAGGGCAGGACCAGGACAGAGCGACCGCACCTTGCAGCGCGCGGAATGCCCAAACCCAAGGAAGAGGGAGCTGCATAACGATGGCAGCAGCAAAAAAGGCAGAGACCAAGAAGGGCCAGAAGCGAGGTGCATATTTTAGCGTTGATGGGGGAAAAGTTACCACCGGAAAAAAATACTGTCCCCGCTGCGGACCTGGCGTCATGATGGCGGACCATAAGGACCGGACCACATGCGGCAAGTGCGGATATACTGAATTCAAAAAATAAGATTCGATGCCTTTTTTTGGGCAGGTACTGGGAATTGAGGGGACAGCCTGGAACCTCAGTGCTGCTCTTTTTGATCGTGATCTCATTTCACTGGTTTCACGGCCCTATAGCCCGGCCCAGGGGGGCATCCACCCGCGTGAGGCAGCCCAGCACCATGCATCCCTCATGAAAGAACTCATTGCTTCAGTCCTGAATGAACCTGACTCAATTACCGGCATAGCATTCTCACAGGGCCCGGGGCTTGGACCCTGCCTTCGGACAGTTGCAACTGCAGCCCGGTCGCTTGCGCTGGCGCTGGACGTTCCCCTGGTGGGTGTCAACCACTGTATTGCTCATATTGAAATCGGGTGTTTTGCCTCCGGGTGTCATGATCCAGTCGTCCTGTACGCGAGTGGTGCAAACACCCAGGTGATCGGGTACCTGAACGGGCGGTACAGGATCTTTGGTGAGACACTCGATATCGGCATTGGCAACGCACTTGATAAGTTTGCACGGTCAAAGGACCTCCCGCATCCCGGCGGTCCAATCATCGAGGCACAGGCAAAACAAGGAAAGTATATCGAGCTGCCCTATACAGTCAAGGGAATGGACCTCGCTTTTTCAGGGCTTGTGTCAGCCGCAAAAGACAGTAAGGCAGCGCTTCCCGATGTATGCTACAGCCTGCAGGAGACTGCATTTGCCATGTGCGTTGAAGTGACCGAGCGGGCGATGTCGCTTGCCGGAAAAGACGAGGTGCTCCTTGTTGGCGGGGTGGGAGCTAACCGGCGGTTACAGGAAATGCTCCGGATGATGTGCGAGGATCGTGGGGCGCAGTTCTACGTCCCCGAACAGAAATATCTTGGAGACAACGGTGCAATGATCGCCTACACGGGAAAACTGATGCTGGAAAGCGGATCGTCCCTGCCCATCGAATCATCACAGATCAAACCCGCGTTTCGCTCAGATGATGTTGAAGTGACCTGGAAACACGGGATTTGTCGTACAGGTAATTACCCGTTTCCCGATGATCAGACCCTGAAAAGAGGGGCTGAAGCAGTCGTCACGTTCGGGAATGGCCGGGCAGAAAAGCGCCGGGTCTCGAAACGGTACCGGGAGCCCTCACTGGACAACCGGCTTATTGCAGAGCGAACCCGGGCAGAGGCGCGGCTGATCGCTGCTGCACGTAAAGGGGGTGTACGCACACCAATCATAAGCGATATCACCGCCGATACGATTGTCATGGAGCAGGTAAAAGGGACGCAACTTACAAAGAACCTCTCAAAAGAGGCGTTATATAAAGCAGGGCTGATGATCGGCAAGCTCCATACTGCAGGGATTATGCATGGCGATCTCACGACCGGCAACATTATCCTGCGTGAGGACGACGCTGAATGTGTGCTGATCGATTTCGGGCTTTCTTTGGTAAATTCCGAGCTCGAGCAGCGGGGCGTGGATGTTCATGTTCTTTTCCAGACACTGGAGAGTACGGCACCAGAACATGCTGATGTACTCAAGGCTGCGTTTATTGCAGGCTATGCGGAGACGTTTGCAGATGCAAAAGATGTTATCATCCGTGAACATGCGATCGAACTGAGGGGGAGGTATTTATAAAACTCACCATCGTAACAAGCAACGTCAATAAGGTACGGGAGGTTGCGGGATTTTTTGGAGGTTTGCTTGATATTTCGCACGTACCACTCGATATTCCTGAACTCCGATCTGATGATGTGGTTGAGATTTCGACACAAAAAGCCCGCTATGCGTATGATCTTCTCCATGATCCTCTCATCGTAGATGACACCAGTTTTTCCATAGATGCCCTGAATGGATTTCCCGGCCCATATGCCGCATACGTGCTCCAATCCATTGGTAACCAAGGTATTTTAAAAATTATGAAGGATGTAGAGAACCGCAGCGCACACTTCACGACAGTGATCGCATTCGCGGATGAACTGGGTGTCCGCCACTTTTCCGGTACTATTCACGGAACTATTGTCACGGTCATGAGAGGGAGCGGGGGGTTCGGGTATGACCCGATCTTTGAGCTGGAGGGGCAGACGCTTGCAGAACTCTCTGAGCAGGAGAAAAACAGAATCTCTCACCGTGCATTAGCACTCATCGCCTTCCGGGACTGGTTCATGCAGGAATATAAACGGTTACCTGAGTGACACAAATGGTTAATAAGTCTTACAGCTTTGTTATAAGGGCAGACAGGAGTATCGTTCCATGGCAAAATTTCCCGAAGCCGAATCCCGGTTACTCAACGTGAAAATATGTATGCATTGCAACGCCCGTAATGCAATCCGCGCAACCAGTTGCCGCAAGTGCGGCTATAAGAACCTGCGCACCAAGAACAAGGAAAGAAAAGGGTAATTTTATTCACTGTTTTTTTTGTGTTTTTTTATTAAACGTATCTTTTAAAAATTAAGCCGAATAATAGGTCACCCGTTTGCCTTTTTTTGCATATTCCCCGGCAAACGTCTCGATATTCCGTTTATATCCTATCCTTTCGGTAAAACCAAGTGTACGGAGGGTTTCACGCACCCGCATTACATCTGTCTCGTCTGCCCAGTTTATTGTATACACATAGATGACTTTTCTGTTGTCGCGGGATTCCGGATTGGGCTTTGATGTGCTCACTTTTGCAGATATACCCAGATTGAGTGCAACCGTATTGTCCCGGATTTTCTTCCATGATTCCTCCACAAGGTCATGCTCCAGAAAAATCAGCCATTTCCCGGCATTTTCATCCTCTATTGCCTCGGGTGGACTGCCAGGAGCGTCCTGTACAATCCAGTACATCTGCGTGGTCTTTGAAGGGAGCACCCCTTCACCATTGCAGAGCATTCCATAGATTGTGTCGATATCGGAAAATCGTTTCAGCATAGCCTCTGCAAGCTGCGGATATTCACGGGCGAACATATCAAAAATTTCGGAGAGTTGCGCTTTGAAGTCAATGCCTCCCTCGACCAGTGCATAAAGATATTTCCCCTGCGTCTGGAGCCCCCGGTTCAGGCAATGCTCAAAGATACCGTATGCCACATCAGCCAGAGCTTCGGGATCGACTTCTGTCATAAGTACCAGTCAGATGTTGGCAAGAAAATAGTTTCTGTATTGATCCTGCGGTTGCCAGTATGGACCCTGCCTTCTCCACATCCAATCATGGAATGATTACTCCTTTCCCGTGCAAAATTTTCGGCCGCTTATTGCAATTTTCGATTGCTTTAAGAGTGTCGCAATCGAAAGTGTACTACTTATGAAATGGAAACGTGACTGGGGCCTTACCGCCAGAGTCTGGCTGACGATGTTCTTATTGTTCATCCTGTACCTGGTGTTCATGACGATACTCCTGGCATTTGGAGCGGGTCTCTGGTTGATAGTAGTATTGGCTGTGGGAATAGGATTAGTCCAGTATTTCTTCTCTGATAAGCTGGTGCTCTGGTCAACGGGGGCACGAATCCTGGAAAAGGATGAATACCCTGAACTGCACCGTACGGTAGAGAAACTTTGCAAGGAAGCAGACCTCCCTCTCCCAAGAATTGCAATCATGCAGAGCCCGGTACCTAACGCATTTGCAACAGGAAGAAGTCCTAAGCATGCCGTCGTCGCATGTACAGACTCGATTATGCGTCTTTTAACAAAAGAAGAGCTTGAGGCGGTGCTCGCACATGAGCTTTCTCATGTGAAGAACCGCGACATCCTGACCATGACGATGGCCAGTTTTGTTGCCATGATAGCTTCTATGATCATGCAGAGCTTTTTCTTTTCTGCTATGTTTGGGGGACGTAACCGGGAAGGGGGGGGGACGATTGTTGTCTGGATTGTCTCGATCATTGTGTACGCGGTGAGTACACTGCTTATCCTCGCACTTTCCCGGTACCGGGAATTTGCCGCTGACCGTGGCAGTGCCTATATCACGAAAAACCCGAGGGCACTGATGTCAGCATTAAACAAAATCAGCGGTCGGATGGAAGTTGTACCGGTCCAGGCAAAGGCGAAAGTTGAGAGTGCAAACGCGTTCTTCATCATTCCGGCACTGTCCGGAAGAAACACTATTATGCAACTCTTCTCCACCCACCCGCCGCTGGACAAGCGGCTGGCAAATCTGGAGATGATTGAAGCTGAAATCCGTGGGTATTAACTATCGTAATCTCCCATTTTTTTAAATGCTTGTTCCGGACCTTATTATTTCCAATCTTCTTTGATCAGGTTGGCCTGAAGCGTCTGGCACATTACCGTGCATTTGACCGCAGGTATTTTTTCTCAGACCATGGTGAACCAGCCTGCCGTCCCGGATGACGCAGGGATATGTCAGCCTGTGGAGTAAAAGCCCTATAATTATATCTGCCGGGAGTCAATTGAACTAATAAGTCATGGTGGTCTTGCCTTGCTCTCCGTCCTGTTGATCGATGATGAACCTGCGCTGCTTGAAGTGCTCAAACTGTTCTCTGAACGATCTCTCGAAATGAGTGTTCACACCGCTCAATCAGCCACTGAGGCGCTGAGGATCCTGCCTGAAAAAACCTTTGATGCCATCATTGTCGATTATGATATGCCGGAAATCAATGGCATTGAATTTTTAAAAATTCTCCGTTCAGAAGGGGATACAACACCTGTAATCATTTTCACGGGTGTCGGTCATGAGCGTACAGCAATCGAAGCAATAAATAATGGTGCAAACTTTTTCTTACAAAAAGGCGAAGACCCGCAGATGCAGTTCCGTGAACTGATAGCTATGGTCAAAACAGCCGTGGAGAGAACTTATATTGGAAAAAACCTCGGTACAACCAGGAGGATCATCTCAGATATGGTCAATTTTTATTCCGATCCCTGTTTTGCTATAGATCGTGAAGGGAAGGTTGTGGCATGGAATGATGCACTGGAACAGCTGACCGATACCCCCGCAAGTGCAATGCTTGAAAAAGGTGATTATCTCTATGCGATCCCCTTTTTTGGAACCCGGAGAAAGATGCTGGTAGATCTCATATTTGAACCTGACGATGAGATTAAACGACAGAAGTACATGATAGTCAGCAGGGTTGCAAAAGGCCCGATTATCGCGGTCACCAGGGGATTAAAAAAGGACGGGGTTGAGTGGACGATCTGGTCAAAAGCCATACCTGTGTTTGACGGACAGGGAAATTTCATCGCGGGTGTGGCAAGTCTGCGCGACGTTACTGCGACATTCAAAGATATCGTAATCCATGACGAGGCACAGGATGCTGTTTCACATATCACGGATGTTGCGTCCCGACAGCCATCCAGACCGGCAGGAATATTTGATAAGCTTCTCGGTACGTCATCGGGAAAAGCCTCCTCCTATTACAAGGAAGGGGCTATCCTCTATGCAATAGATAAAAAATACGCTGATGCAATTGTAGCATTCAATAAGGCACTGGAACTGGACGATAAACTTCCCCACGTCTGGAATGATCGTGGCCTCTGTTACCGGGAAATAGGTGATAATAAGAGTGCTCTCACATCATTACTCCGTGCTGTTGAGCTCGCACCGGATAACCCGGAACTTCTCTTTAATCTTGGCGAGACTCTTGAAATGATCGGCGTGCTTTACCTGAGTAACAAATATCTCGAGTCGGCAATCCAGACATTCAAGATGGTGGCAAACCAGATGCCCAACAATTCGAATACATGGAATCACATCGGCATCTGCTATAAAGAGATGGGACAACCGGAAGAGTCCAAATTCTACTTTGATCGTGCCCGGGACATCCATATCTGGAAAAAGGATACACCCATCGTTCCAAAGCGGGATGAATTTCTTACATAAAGGAACGGTTGTAAAAAGTCACCTATGCTACTGCCCTTCTATCCTCCTGCTGCGACCCGGGGGTCATGACCGATAACCAGACTGTTCACCTTTGGCGAACTGTTCCGCATCTTTAAGGTTCATATTGTCGAATGAACAATACACCTCTTCATGTCCTCCCGATGGTTACTTCCTGCGTTTTTCATCCTCCTCTTTTTCATCGTGCTGCCGGTGAATGCCCATGTTCCGCTCACTGCCGGCGATAATAATGATATTACTCATGCACTTTCTGTGGAAAAACCCACCAAGTCGTATGTTATATACGGGCATCTCCATGATGCCGGGGAGGGGGGATATTTTCAGTTCAGCATGAAGGCTGGTGACAGGCTCACACTTTCTCTTATGACTCCGGGTTCCGGTGCACCGGTTCCGGATATGATTGTTATGAGCCCGGGAACTCCCCGAAACATCGAAGATCCGTCCCTGCCTGTCACTGCCCCTCCGGGTTATACTGCGGAGTTGATCAAGGGACAAAAATCCGTTATAGCAGAGTACGAACCGTTCTCACCTGCTGCAATTTTTAGCGTCGCATCCTATTCAAAAAACATCACCCTGCCGGGAACCTATTACGTCGCAGTTATCAGCCCGGCTGATGAAACCCAGTACAGTATTGCAGTCGGTTACCTTGAGGAGTTCAGTCTTTTTGAATGGGTATTCATACCTGTCAATGTCATAAATACACATCTTTGGGAGGGGCAGTCCATACTCACAATCCTCGCACCGTTCCTTGCTGTTCTGATTCTTGGATTCATCCTGATTGCAAGACAAAAATATGATACGGGAGGTAAAAAATCGCTCTTGTTCTGGCTTGCAACTATTGCCGGATTATGCTACCTGGGGGGCGCATCGATTACCCTCGTGCAAATGGTACGGGCCCTCATGGTAACTGGTTTAGTTACCAGTGTGGTTCTCACCCTTATTTTTGCCCTGATACCGGTCTTACTGGGTATGTGGGCGCTGCGAATTGCCAGATTACCGTCTCCACATTCCCAAAAGGATCGTCTGTTTCTGGGAATAATAGGGTTACTTGGCCTTGTTTCCTGGGCAGGGCTCATTATCGGGCCGGTGATGGCACTCCTGGCAGCGGTACTACCGGAACGATTACAGATACCTGTTCCCACCCGATAATCCGTTTTTACAATTCTTACGTTCATAAAAAAAACTGGAAATGGGAATGATTAATACCCCTGCTCACTAAAATTGTAAAGCATCATTGCATCGATGGTCTAGTGGCATGACTTAGGCCTTCCAAGCCTATAGCCCGGGTTCAATTCCCGGTCGATGCATACGGGCTCGTGGTCTAGTTGGCTATGACGTCGCCTTCACACGGCGAAGATCTCGTGTTCGAATCACGACGGGCCCATGAATTTTTAAAACAGACTCCGACAATTTTTTTGGTTAAAATTCCGATCAGAATTTGGACAGGATAACTATTTCTGTACAAAACAAACAGGATACTTCCCATGCAAATCACCCCCTCCATTCATGCCATAAGGCACTCGTTCAAGGTCCCGATCGCACAAGGTATTGCCCTCGACCGCTTCGTGTACTCGTATCTTATCTATGGTGAAATGATTACCCTGATCGACACGGGTGTTGCCGGTTGTGAAATGCAGATTTTTGAGTATATCCGGTCCACCGGTCGCCATCCATCAGAGATTACACTGATCGTCCTGACCCATTCTCACCCTGACCACATTGGATCGGCACGGGCAATCCAGCGGGTGACCGGGTGCAGCATCGCGGCACACCGGGCAGAGCGGGTGTGGATTGAGGATGTGGAGCTCCAGAACCGCGAGCGTCCGGTACCGGGATTCGCCACGCTCGTGGGGGGGCCGGTGCAGATCGATAACGAACTCATGGACGGGGATTCGATTGAGCCCGACGAAACCCGGGCCGGAGAGATGCAGGTCTTTTATACCCCTGGCCATTC
>CAYWHL010000038.1:0-15205 GCA_964457995.1 uncultured Methanoregula sp.
AGCATATTATGCTCGTCGATCTCGCGAGAAACGATCTGGGACGGGTATGCCGGTTCGGCTCCGTGGAAGTCGAAGAATTCATGGGCATCGAGAAATTTTCCCATGTCCAGCATATCGTCTCGACGGTCAGGGGCATGCTCAAAGACAACCTTGATTGTTACGATGCATTCAAATCCTGTTTTCCTGCCGGCACCGTATCTGGTGCACCAAAAATACGGGCGATGCAGATCATCGATGAGGAAGAGTCCCGGAACCGGGGGCTCTATGCCGGAGCAGTAGGATATATCGGCTTTGACCGGAATCTCGAGTTCGCTATTGCGATCCGTACGGTGATTGTCCGCAATGGCCGGGCGTACGTGCAGGTGGGGGCAGGGATTGTCGCAGATTCGGTCCCGGAAAATGAGTGGAAGGAGACCGAAAGCAAGGCATCGGCGATGCTGCGGGCGATCGAGCGGGCCGGGGTGTCGTCATGAAAGTCCTGATCGTGGACTGTTACGACAGTTTCACCTTCAACCTGTACCAGCAGGTCGGTAAACTCGGGGGCAATCCGGTTGTTCTTACCTGTGACACCCCGCTTGAACAGCTAAAAAAGACCGGGTGCAACCGGATTATTCTCTCACCCGGACCGGGAACGCCCAGGGATTCCGGGGTCTGTCCTGAAGTACTGGAAACCATGAGCAGGACGATTCCTACACTGGGTGTCTGTCTCGGGCACCAGGCGATCTGCACTACATTTGGCGGGGAGGTCATCCGGGCAGGGCACCTGATGCATGGCAAGACCTCGGTAATCCAGCATGACGGGCAGGGAATTTTTACCGGTATACCAGCACCTTTCACTGCGACACGATACCACTCGCTTGTCGCTAAAAAAGACACACTTCCTGCGGATCTGCAGGTTTCTGCAATCAGCCTTGATGATCATTATGTGATGGGGGTTCGTCATACCCGCTACCCGATTGAGGGTGTGCAGTTCCACCCGGAGAGTGTCCTGTCCCAGGACGGCGATCTGATTATCAGAAATTTTCTTTATGGAGAATAAGGTGCCGCAATGATGTTCAAAGAGACCCTCACAAAACTTGCAGGGCGTTATGATCTCAACCCTTCAGAAGCTGCGGGGGTGATGAGAATAATAATGGAAGGCAAAGCGTCGCAGGCTCAGATTGGTGCATTCCTTCTTGCACTGCACATGAAGGGTGAGACAGCAGATGAGATAGCTGCGTTTGCCCAGGTGATGCGGGATAATGCGATCACCGTAAAGCCGGTGACCGGGCGGATGCTTGTCGACACCTGCGGTACCGGAGGGGACGGGGCACAGACGTTCAACATCAGCACGGCATCAGCCATTGTTGCAGCAGGCGCCGGCTGCCCGGTTGTCAAGCACGGCAACAGGGGCATGAGCAGCAGGTGCGGCTCGGCAGATGTCCTCACGGCACTGGGAGTAAATCTTGCCATTGATCCGGAAGTGCAGGCAGATATTGTAAAACGGGTTGGCATCGCCTTCTTCTTTGCCCCGGCATATCACCCGGCAATGAAACATGTCATGACCGCACGCCAGGAGATCGGGTGCAGGACGATTTTTAACATTCTCGGCCCGCTCGCAAATCCGGCAGGAGCTCAGGCCCAGGTGCTGGGGGTCTATCATCCTGACCTGACCGGAACCCTCGCAGAAGTGCTCAGGATACTGGGACTCTCACGGGCGATGGTCGTGCACGGATCAGGACTTGACGAGATCACGACAACCGGTGAGACAGTGATCGCTGAGCTCAGTTCCGGAGCGGTTCGGACGTACACGATCCGGTACGATACATTCGGTATTGCACCTGCACAACTTCAGGATCTCGCAGGGGGTGATCCACAGCATAATGCCCGGATCATCCGTGATATCCTGGAGGGTGAACGTGGTGCACCGCGGGATATTGTACTCATGAATGCGGGAGCTGCACTCTATGTGGGAGAGCTGGCACGGGATCTTCATGAAGGGATCCGGCTTGCCGCCGCTTCCATCGATTCAGGAAATGCATCTGCCCGGCTCAATGCTCTGGTTGATGCAACACGGAGTGTGGCATGATCCTCGATGAAATCATCCGGCACACGAAGAAACGGGTTGCCCTGCTACCGGCTGTGTTTCCGGAGAATGGTACCCGGTCTCACGCAAGCCTGATTGATGCGATACAGAACAGGAATGGCAGGAATGCGGTAATCGCCGAGATCAAATGCGCCTCGCCCAGCCGGGGAATTATCCGCCGGAACGTGGATATGATGATGATGGCAGGCGCACTTGCCGGCAGGGGGTGCGTCGCACTCTCGGTACTGACGGAGCCGTATTACTTCGGGGGAACAGGGCAGGACATCGCAAGGGTAAAATCAGCGGTGAGCATTCCGGTTCTGCGCAAGGACTTTGTTATAGATGAACGGCAGATCGCTGAGTCTTTCACACTCGGTGCTGATGCGGTACTCCTGATTGCGGCCGTGCTTAAAGAGCGCCTGCCTGTATTCGTCGATCTCGTGCAGGAATACGGTCTCGAACCGCTTGTTGAGGTTCGTACCAGAAGTGAAGTGGAAAGCGCTCTGTCCACAACTGCAGAATTGATCGGCATCAATAACCGCAACCTTTCGACACTCAGGATAGACCGGTCCACAACCCGGTTACTCTCGCAAAGTATTCGATCCGCAGGGAGAACGATCATATCAGAAAGTGGTATGCTGACAGGAGACGACATCCGGGAGATGAAACCCTACTGCGATGCATTCCTGATAGGCTCATCGATCATGGCTCATGAACGCCCGGAAAAGAAACTGGAAGAGTTCGTATGCGCATAAAATGCTGTGGAATCACAAAATCCCAGGATGCCCGGTTTGCAGAAGCCTGTGGTGCCGATGCGATAGGTGTTGTCGTATTTTCTCCGCCTTCGGTGCGGTCGGTTACACCGGAACGGGCGCGGGAAATTTTTGATGCAGTAGGGCCATTTACCACCACTGTCGCAGTGAGCCACACCACATCGCACGAAGATCTCGAACAGATCCTCGCACTCCGACCGGATGCAGTACAGCTGTCATATCCGTTTACGTTCCGGGAAAAACCAGGCCCGAAAGTGATACGGGTAATCGGGCGAAATGATCCGCCTCCTACTGACTGTGATGCCATCATTGTTGATGAGAGCCATGGCAGCGGGAAAACCTTCGATTTATCGCATGCCCGTGACGTAGTATTGAGTTCTCTGGTACCGGTCATCCTTGCCGGAGGACTGACTCCGGAAAATGTGGCGGATGCCATCCGGCAGGTGCACCCATATGCCGTGGATGTCTCAAGCGGTATCGAATCGTCACCGGGTAGTAAAGACCACCATAAAATTGCCGCGTTCATTGAGGCAGCACGGAGTACGTAGCATGACAAAAAAGGGAAGATTTGGAAAATATGGCGGTCAATACGTCTCCGAGACACTGATGAGCGCACTTATCGAACTTGAGAGCGCGTATGCTCAAGCGAGCACTGATCCACGATTCGCCAGCGCTCTTGCAGCATTGCAGGCTGAATATGCCGGACGCGAGACCCCCCTTACCTTCTGCCCGAATGCATCGGGGGAACTGGGTTGTAAGATATATCTAAAGCGGGAGGATCTCGTGCACGGTGGTTCCCACAAACTAAATAATACCCTGGGACAGGCACTGCTCGCAAAACAGATGGGCAAAAAACGGTTGATAGCCGAGACCGGTGCCGGTCAGCATGGGGTTGCGACAGCGATTGTCGGTGCGGTACTCGGGATACCCGTAGAAATATATATGGGCGAGGTGGACATGCAGCGACAGGCCCTCAACGTCTTCCGCATGGAACTGATGGGGGCAAAAGTGATCACGGTCAGGTCCGGGACACGAACGCTCAAGGACGCGATAAATGAAGCGCTCCGCGACTGGGTGGCAAACGTGCGTGACACCTACTACCTGATCGGCTCGGTTGTTGGCCCGCACCCGTATCCGCTGATGGTCCGGAACTTCCAGTCAGTAATCGGCAGGGAGACCAGGGAGCAGGTAATGAGAAAAGAGGGGCGGCTTCCCGATGCGGTTGTTGCGTGTGTAGGAGGGGGATCGAATGCAATCGGGATCTTTTACCCGTTCCTGTCCGATGATGTGGAACTGATTGGTGTAGAGGCGGGGGGTGAAGGGATTAAAACCGGCAGACATTCTGCCACTCTTTGTACCGGTGATGCTGGTGTGTTGCACGGTACACTCTCATATCTCCTGCAGGACGACCACGGGCAGGTACTTCCTACCCACAGCATCTCGGCAGGTCTTGACTACCCCGGCGTTGGCCCCGAGCATGCAATGCTCAGGGACAACCGTCGTGTGACCTACGCAGCAGTAAATGACCCTGAAGTACTCGACGCATTCAGGTTTCTTTCAAAAACAGAGGGGATCATACCTGCACTGGAGTCAGCCCATGCAGTTGCGTACGTAATGCAGAACGCAGAGCGGTTCGATAAAGATGACGTCGTGATCATCAACCTGTCAGGGCGTGGCGACAAGGATGTGGCTGAAGTGGCAGCATTGAAGGTGTGAACCTGATGGGACGGATTGAGAAGGCATTTACCCGGGAAAAAAAACCATTATTCATTGGTTTTACGGTAGCAGGAGATCCGGACAAACCCACCTGTATCCGGATTGCCCGGGCACTGATCGCCGGTGGAACGGATATCCTTGAACTGGGTGTACCATTCTCTGACCCGGTTGCAGATGGTCCGACGATCCAGAAAGCCGATGAGCGGGCGCTCATGGCCCAAACGACACCGGATACCGTGTTTGAGATCGTCCGGGAGATTCGCAAAGAATCTGATGTGCCGATCGTATTCCTTACGTATTACAACATCGTCTTTCGCCGCGGGATCGGCAGGTTCTATCGTGAAGCGCATGATGCCGGTGTTGATGGCATCCTGATTGCCGACATGCCGGTCGAGGAATCAGAAGAGATCTGCACCGTTGCACCACGGTGTGGCATTGACCCTGTTTTCCTCATCACCCAGACGACCTCTGATAAACGGATCAAAAAAATTGCGGCAAAGGCACAAGGGTACGTGTATCTTGTCTCGGTGCTGGGGGTAACCGGGGTTCGTGACCAGGTTTCTGAAGGGGCAATCGATCTTCTGCACCTGGTCCGCAGGCACACCTCACTTCCGCTTGCGATCGGATTTGGCATCTCAACACCCGCACAGGCACAGACATGCGCCCGTGCCGGAGCCGACGGGGTGATTGTCGGCAGCGCAATTGTTGAAATTGTCGAACGGAACCTTAAGGATCCGGACGCAATGGAACGTGAGCTGATAGAATATGTATCATCAATGAAAAAAGCACTTATCGGAGATCATCCGGTATAACTAACCCTTCAGGTAAGCTACATTTTTTTATTACTTCACCCGCTCCAAAGGAATGGGCGCTTTCCCGCAATGAATGGTGCATGGTCGCTGTTACCGTAGTACCAATAAAATAATTTCTTCCCGTTATTCGACCGGATCACCGGTATACCCGTGTGCTTTGAGAATGGTAACAACAGTGGCTGCCCATCCTGTATCATTCACGTGGGATCCGTGTATATGGGATTCAGTATCCGGGCGCGTATTTTTATGCGGAGGATGCGTGGGCCGGGGAGAAGCGGGGGGAGGAAAGTGCGCAATCTTATTCTTCCAGAGGTTTAAAAGACCCTCATCAGCGGTCTGAAGTTCATTGCGTCCAATCACCTTTCCGCAAACGTGTCCGTCTTTGTTGTAGATCAGCATGCGGTAGCACTGGAACTCCCTGCAGATGGCAGGACGGGATGAATAAATTGCACAGGCAAAACCATCACCCTGCCGGTTCTTTTTAAGAAACGCACATTTTTTCTGGTTATTATCACTCCCGGACTCACTTTCTTTTTCATAATCATCAGAAATTTCATCAGCATACTCCGGAAGGACATGGGCGAGAAAAAAGTCTTTTGTTATGCCAAACCTGCAGTAATAATCACGGCCGGAAAGTTGCCGCTCGATTCTGATAAATACCCCGAAACTCCTGCAGCATTTCCCACAGCTGTCACATACAAATTTCACTGTACCACATATCTCATATGGGGGAGATTCAGAGATAAAACGTAGTCCCGTAAAAGACCCGGTAAAAACCGTGAACTCATTGACAGTAATCATTGAAAGGAAATCACTGAAAGAAAAACAACGGTTTTTTGTGCAGGGTCGTTAGAAGAGGGCAGTTCTTGTCTTGGCGATGGATGAGATTAAAACAATAAAACAACTACTGATCATACGGACAGACAGTACGTGAACAGAAAAACCCGGGTTCTTTTTATCTGCACTGCAAATGCTGCCCGTTCGCAGATGGCTGAAGGACTCCTGCGAGCGAAATACGGCAGGCATTTTGATGTATTCAGCGCCGGCACCCGCCAGTCCCGACTGAGTGCCCGTGCAATCCAGGTCATGCAGGAAATCGGGATCGATATTTCGCACCACCGCTCAAAAACCCTTGATGAAATCTCCGGCATGACGTTTGATCTCGCTGTCACGCTCTGTGATCGTGCTCACCAGGTTTGTCCCGTTGTGACGTGTGCAAAAGAGACTATCCACCATGGGTTTCCTGATCCCCACCTGACACCCGGCAGCGAGGAGGAAATCGTCAACGGTTACCGGGATGTGCGGGACATGATTGCAGCATGGATTGACACGACGTTTGGAACAGTTACACGACAATAATCCCGATTTTTTTGCCTACAAGAAGATTGATAGCAGACTATCGCGTTCATTGAACTACCGGGGTCTGATATATGCCAGGGATTAAGAAAAAAAAGGATGTCTACACAGAATCCCTTGAGCTCCACGCAAAGTACCGGGGCAAAATCGAAGTTCATTCCAAAGTGCCCATCAGGAACCGAAGAGACCTGTCCCTTGCGTACACACCCGGGGTGGGAGCAGTATGCAAAGAAATCCACCGTGATAAAAACCTTGCCTACAAATATACCCTTAAGGCAAATACGATAGCTATCGTAAGTGACGGTTCGAGAGTCCTTTCGCTGGGAAATATCGGGGGGTATGCAGCAATACCCGTGATGGAGGGAAAAGCACTCCTGTTCAAAAAACTCGCCGGAATCGACGCATTTCCCATCTGTTTTGAGAGTTTTCATACAGAATTTGTAGATGAAGTGAAAAACATAGCGCCGGTATTCGGCGGAATTGCACTCGAGGACATCGCTGCCCCAAAATGCTTTGAGCTTGAAGATGCACTCCAGGGCATTGGAATTCCCGTAATGCATGATGACCAGCATGGGACTGCAGTTGTGGTACTCGCTGCATTGCTGAATGCCTGCAGGGTTACCGGGAAACGATTCGAGGACTTAAATATCGTCGTATGCGGTGCAGGTGCCGCCGGTTTTGCTATCACCCGAATGCTCAGGTGCATAGGGTATAATCCTAACCTCTGCAGCAGCGTAAACGACATCATTGTGTGCGATACAAAAGGGATCATCCACCGGCATCGTGACAGTCTGTACGCGAACAAGTATAAGTTCATCATCGCTGAAGAGACAAATAAAACCGGGCGGACGGGTAACCTCACTGACGCACTGGAGGGAGCCGATGTCTGTATTGGAGTTTCGGTCCCGGCGATCATCACTCCACCGATGATCCGTTCCATGAACAAAGATCCCATTGTCTTTGCACTTGCTCATCCCATGCCGGAGATCCTGCCCCATGACGCCAGGATGGCAGGGGCTGCAATTGTAGGTACCGGACGAAATGAATATCCCAACCAGATCAATTATGCCCTTGCGTTTCCGGGGATATTCCGGGGTGCTCTTGATGTGTGTGCAACACGGATATCGGACGAAATGAAGGTTGCGGCCGCGCACGCTCTTGCTGATTTTGTCAAACGGCCTCAAAAGAACCGGATCCTTCCGCAGGTTCTCAACCGGAGTGTCATGAAATCCATAGCCTGTGCAGTAAGTGCTGCCGCAGTTACCAGTGGCTGTGCCCGTACAATAGATTGATTGCCTGGTCCGGATCCAGAAAAAATTGCGTTTTAAAAATCCGTTGTTCTTACTACCTGGCAGACTTTTGCCATAAGCGTGTGATGCCGTAGAACATGATCCATGTGGACTCCGCTCCGCTCAGCTGCTGGCATCGGTATCCATACAATTCCACAATCAGTGTCAAAGAGCACAAGTCCTTCTGCAGGGGCTGGCTGAAGGGGCTTTTTTACTTCGCCTTCCAGTAATTCTGTAATAAATGATTCGCCTGCTTCATGCTCGCCAACCAAAAAAAGTGCCGTGGCCATACACCGTACCTGATGCCATAAAAAACTTTCAGCTTTCACTTCGGCATAAATAAAATCATCTTCCTGGCCAATGCTGATATCAAGGATCTTCCTCCACGGATTTTTATCCGTGACACGGGCAAAGTTCGTAAAATTGCGGCGGCCGATAAAACACTGTGCAGCCCGCTCCATAGCTGCAATATCATAGGGAGTCTTTGAAAAATAGTACCGGTATGTTCTGGACTTCGCATCATACCGCGGGTGAAACTCCGGAGCTGCTTCAGCATAACCGGTGCACCAGCAGTCCGGGGGGAGCTGGAGGTTCAATGTCCGGATGGCACGTTCAGGTACATCTGTCGTGAATGCAGCAACCTGTCCGCATGCATGAACACCACGATCGGTCCTTCCTGCAAACTGGAATCCAGCTTCGCGCCAGTCTGAAAAAAGACTCAGTCGCTGGCAGGTAGCGATAAACTCCCCTTCGACGGTCCGTTGGGCAGCCTGCATCTGTGAGCCATAAAACCTGCTGCCCAGATACGATACCCGGAACGCCAGCCTTATCGGAGCTGCACACGCCGGGTGAACCGTTTTATCTTTCTCCATGTGTTATTCAGTGACTGGTGAGTATAGGTTCGCAACGGTGTCTGCCTGCCACCGCAGGTAACTTTTCCGGCCCGGATCGCAGCAAGGACTGAGGAAATGTCCCTGTCTGCATCAATAATCGTCGTGCCAAAACCGATGAAGCGTGCATGGTGGGCATCACTTCCTGCTACGCAGGGTTTGCCCAGTTTTTTTGCGATACGTGCAGCTTTCCGGTTTGCTGAACCGACAATATAGCGGCTGTTGAACGTTTCGATGGCATCAACCGCGGCCATACCAACTTTCTTCCGGCGGCCAACACCATGCCTCATGACATGGTACGGGTGCGGGAGGATCAGGAGCGCTCCCATTTTTCGCGCAATCTCGACCGTATCAATTACATCAAGTCCGGCCGGAATCACCTCGGTTACTCCAAGAACGATGAGGTGTCCCTGCCTGGTCGAAACTTCGATGCCCGGAATAACCAGAACCGACGTATTGCACAAAAGAGCTTTTTTTGCGCCGTCAATCGAATCATGGTCGGTAATGGCGATTACGTCAAGACCAATCTCTTCGGCCCTTGCCAGGACCTCTTCGACACTGCTCTCCCCGTCTTTTGAAAAATTGGTATGCACGTGCAAATCGCAGATCAGCATCTGATCATAGTGTTTTTATCTCTCTGGTATTAAGGGAACTTATGCGTATCCTCCTGCCCACGGGTGCAGCCACTGAAGAAATGGTAAAAAGTGCAGCGGCAGTCGTTCACGCGGAGGTTGTAGTGACCGGAAAGATAGCATCGTTTCTTACTCCCCACATGCTCCATGGGCTGATTATAAAGGGGACATACGATATGGTGATTGTCCCGGGCATGTGCACCGCATCTTTTGAGCAGGTTGAACACGATACCGGGGTACCAGTGTACCGGGGTCCACGACATGCCGCTGACCTTGCATTAATCCTCCCACTGCTCGGTAGCGTAACACTCTCGCGGACCATTCCTGCTGATGATTTCCTTGCAGCGAAAAAAGCGGATGACGCCTGCATGCGGCTGAACGAGATGGAAAAATCTGCTGAATGTAATTTCCTTGCCCGCGGAACAAAGATAGGTGGCACATCGCGGATGAAGGTGCTGGCAGAAGTGATGGACGCCCATCTCCGCGAAGATATCTGCACTGTGGTGGAGCGATACTTTACTGCAGGTGCTGATATTGTTGACCTCGGTTTCGGGTTTGATGCTGTACCGGCTGACGTCACGCGGGTTTTTTCACAACTGAAAGGAATAGACCGCATGCTTGCGGTGGATACCCAGGAACCTGACCTGATACGCGCTGCACTCTGCCGGGCTGATCTTGTACTCAGTCTTCAGGAGCGAAATATTCCGGAGGTGGGAGATGAGATAGCAAAAGCCGGTGCCGCCGCGGTTGTGGTACCAGGAGAGAGTTCACTTAAAAAGAACCTCACGCTGGCAAAAAAGGCCGGCATTGCCTGCATTATTGCCGATCCGCTTCTCCAGCCGGTCGGATCCGGTCTTGTTACTTCTTTGAAAAATTTCAAAAAATCTGCTTATCCGCTTTTCTTTGGTGCGGGCAATGTCACAGAACTGATCGATGCCGATTCGATTGGTGTGAATGCGCTGCTGGCGGGCATGGCAATGGAGGTGGGCGCGGCAGTGATCTTTACAAGCGAGCATTCCGATAAGACGACAGGGTCCGTCAGCGAGATGCGAAGGGCAACGGAGATGATGGCACTTACAGGCGACCGTCCCTATCCCAAGGATCTGGGAATTGACCTGCTCGTGCTCAAGGAGAAGCGACGCCGACGCGAACCCCCTGTTGAATACGAGACCATAACAACAGCAAAAAAGATGCCGGACGATATCACCTGCGATCCAAAGGGCAACTTCCGGATCGGGATTGAGGGTGACCAGATCATCGCCGCGATCAACGGCAAAGCGGTGCGGGGCAAACGCTGGCAGGATGTCCTGCACACGATCCTGACCCACAACGATGTCTCTCTCCTCGATCATGCCGGGTATCTTGGCCGGGAGTTATACAAGGCAGAGCTCGCGATCCGGTACGGGCGGAGTTTCGAGCAGGACGGGGAGTACTGAACAGGATTATGGCTGGGGGAATGAGGGGCGTTATTTACTGATCAGTCCACCGATAGCACCGCCAACAAATCCCAGTAAGGCATAATAGAGGGTTGTTGCAATCAGGATCACCCCTATACCGAGAGCCAGTAAAAACCCAAACAATCCCATAGCCAGTGTCCCCACAACAAGACCGAAAATAATTACGACAAGGGCACCAAAGATGCCGGCAGTAAACCCGGCCTTTGCACCGTTCCACATCCCCCCTTTTGCAATCAGCCCTGCAACAAGTCCGCCAATAATAGGTCCAAGAACGGGAAGCGCCCCTCCAATGAGCACCATGAGGAAAAATCCCGCGAATGCACCAAGCCAGAAACTGCCTTTTGCCATAAGGAATAATCAGAGGTATTAAGAAAAAGGTGTGCGGACAAAAAATGAAATTATACAGATGAGAGGTCAAAACATGCTGGTTCGTGAACCCTTTTATCCCATCACTCCCTCATTTCTATACATGGCTATACAGGCACGTGCATCCCATATCCTCGTTAAAACGGAAGACGAGGCAAACAAAATAATGAAAAGAATTAACGATGGTGAAGAATTCACTGCAGTGGCGAAGCGTTTCTCGTCCTGTCCCTCGCGGAAGAACGGGGGTGACCTCGGCTGGTTTGGCAAAGGACAGATGGTTCCGGAGTTTGAAAAAGTAGTATTCGAGAACGATGCCGGTAAGATTGTAGGCCCGGTCAAGACACAGTTCGGCTACCATGTCATCAAGGTGACCGGCAGGAAATAATTCTCCGGCATATGGTCATGGACACAAAATTTTTCCTTGGCATAGGTCTTGCAATAGTACTCGTCTTCTGCGGTGCAGCGGTCTACACCAGTTTTACCAGATTGCCGGTCGCTGCTACAGTACCTGACGATCGCGAGACATTCTACCAGGTATCGACGATCGACGCCCTGATGCAGGGAGTGTATGATGGCGTCCAGCCGATCAGCGAACTGAAAAAACACGGGGATTTTGGCATCGGCACGTTCGATGCACTCGAAGGCGAGATGATCGTGCTTGACGGTAAGGTGTACCAGGCAAAAGCTGACGGCAGGGTATACACGGTCATGGACAACGCCACTACACCGTTTGCTACGGTTACTCACTTCAATCGGGACTTTTCAGTAACCACCGGCCGGCCCATGAACTTATCCGTGTTCTCCACGGATATGAGCGACCGTTTACCCTCGCAGAACATGATCTACGCGGTACGGATGCATGGCACATTTCCTCAAATGAAGGTGCGGGCGATACCTGCACAGCAAAAGCCCTATCCCACGCTCACGGATGCGGCAAAGAACCAGTCGGTTTACACGTACGCTGATTCCACCGGCACCGTAGTCGGGTTCTACACCCCGGTCTTTTTCAAAGGACTCAATGTCGCGGGCTACCATCTCCATTTCCTCAGCGATGACCGGCATACCGGGGGTCACATCCTCGATTTCACGGTACTGGCAAACGCCACGGCGGAGTATGACATAACACCGGCATTTGAGATGTCACTCCCGACGAGCGGAGCATTTACCGGGGTCGATCTCTCACAGGATCTGAGTGAGGAGCTTGCACAGGTTGAATCGTAAGGGACGGTTTTTTCACCATTTTTTCCGAGCATTTTTTGACAAGCAGCACTTATATAATCGGTACAGCGCTATGTGCTTAACAGGAGTAAAATAATGAAAATTCGCGGGATCAGACATGAACTCCTCCTACTTCTCCTCGAGCTTGGGCGAAACAGCCATCCTAACGAGTTTGTCGCTCTTCTTCGCGAACGGGATGGTATTATTGAGGAGATGAATATGCTCCCGGGAACAACAGCAGGAAAGAATTCAGCATCACTCCTTTTTGATATGATGCCACTTGATACTCATCTTGCGGGGAGCGCCCACAGTCACCCGAACGGTGTATTGCGTCCTTCGGGCGCAGATGTGAATTTTTTCCCCCGTAGTGGCGGGTATCACTTTATCATCAGCTACCCGTATCGCGAGTCCGACTGGAAATGTTTTGCCGCCGATGGAACCCCGCAGTCCATAGAGGTGATCGCGTGATCCCGCGGCGGGTTGTTGCAACCGGCACCTTTGACATTCTCCACCCGGGACACCTCTACTATCTCGAGGAATCAAAAAAACTGGGAGACGAACTCTGGGTTATCGTTGCACGGGATGCAAACGTCAGACACAAGCCCCGTCCAATCATTCCTGAAGATCACCGCCTCCGAATGGTCGCCTCCCTTAAACCTGTTGATCATGCAATTCTGGGGGATAAGACGGATATGTTCCGCCCTATCAGAGAGATCCAGCCCGCCATAATTACCATCGGTTTTAACCAGCACTTCGATGAGACAAAACTGCACCAGCAACTGGCCGGACAGGGGCTGGATCCGGAGATTATCCGCATAGGAAAGTACGATGATGGAGATCTCTGCAGTTCGCGATTTGTTGTCCAGCGGATCATTGATGTGCGGGGCAAAAAGGATGAATTTCAATAATAGAACAAAATTATCCTTCATATCTCTCATATCCATATCAGGAAACATGCAGGTCAGGGAAATACCCACATGATTTTATCAGTATATTTGGATTACATCGTGGTTCTTTAAAGAGATCCTGGTTCCGACCACCGACCAGCAAGAAAACTGCACCTGTTATTTTAATGCTCTGAAGTGCTGCACATTCTGGCATTGGAATGAATCCGCTACAAACCTTTATTGATTCACGTTCTCATCCACTGTCTATAGGTGTTGTGTATGGTCAGGGACATTTCTGCAGAGATCGAAAAACTCACGGCAATTGCAACTGAAAGAAGTGTGAAAGCCCGGGTCATACAACCGGAAAAAATTGTTGTATCACAATGGGTACGGTTCAAGTGCCGGTATGGATGTAAAGGATATGGCAAGCATTTCGGCTGCCCTCCCTATGCACCATCACCGGATGAAACCCGCAGGATGGTTGACGAGTACTCAATCGGGATACTGCTCCGGTTCGATGGCGTGCCCGGTCGGGGGACGTTTGGTCCTGATGATATCCCGGATGACTTCCACGACTGGTTCAGGGACCTGATCCTCTGGGTGAATGGAACAGTGCACATGCTTGAAAAGACCGCGTTCTATGATGGTTTTTACAAAGCATTCGGATTTGGCGGGTATCCGTGCATATACTGTGAACACCAGCACTGTGTTGCTGAGGAATCCACGGGTGTTGTAGACGAGAGCATGCGGCGGAAGTGCCGGCATATGGATAAAGTTCGTCCGAGTATGGAAGCGGCAGGTATGGATGTATTCGCGACTGCAAAAAATGCCGGATGGACACTTGAAACAATCCCGTGTAAGGACCAGGAGTACGGGAAGATTATTCATTCCGATATTCACTCAATCGGGCTTGTCATGATCGAGTAAGGGTCAGCGACCCGCATGTATCCGGCGAGACGGAGATTTTTTCCGTCCAAAATTAATGATCCCTCTTCGTAAGGACATACTGTATTTTGCAGTAAATGATCCAATAATCGATGTCACAATAACCATCGCTGCAATCGTAGTCCCGACAAGAGGCGAGCCATAAAGCACAGCGATCGCGATAGAGAATTCCCCCCTGCTGAGGGTATTTCCCCAGATTTCCAGGCCCGATAGTGCCGAGCCGTGAATAGCTATCCCAGTCAGTACGCCGGACAGAAGCTTGCTCACAATGGCAAGGAGGCATATGACCATGATCATGAACCAGTTTATCCCACCGGAAAAGTCAACGGTGACACCAAAAAAAACGAAAAAAATAATTAAAAAAACGTCCTTGAAGGGGCGTGCATGCTGTTCGAACGCATCCGGATCCGTAGTTGCAAATGCGACGCCCAGTGCAATCACCATCATTGTTTCCGGTATACCCAGGTACATGGAGAACGAAGCAGTTGTGAGCACGGCAGCAAACGTGAAAAGTATCGGCAGCTCGTCATCACGGTCAAGAATCGAGATGAGGAATTCTTTCCCATACTGGGCCAGGGCATAGAGTACCGCAAGAACACCCAGTATCTTTGCGAGGAAGAATATCAGGTTCTGGTTACCGGCTGATATGAGGGCAAGAAAAACGATCAGGACGAGGTCTTCAAAGACCATCAGCCAGATGACGGTGTCCGATTCCCGGAACATGAGTTTCCTGTTTTCGATGATCGAGGTGATTGCCATCGCAGTGCTTGAAATATAAAATGCACAGGCAACAATAAGC